>NZ_LXJQ01000002.1:0-201498 GCF_001728925.1 Pseudomonas sp. 1D4 | reverse complement strand
CCTTTGTTGTCGGTGCGGGTCTTGACTAGGCCACGGTCGTCGTAGGTGAAGGTGGCGTTGCTGTTGGGGCAGTTGGCCGAGGGTTCGCCTTCGATGGCGGTGATGCGGCGGATGCCCTGGATGGTCTGGAAGCGGTAGGTGGCGCGTTTGCCGAGGGCGTTGGTGACGGTGGAGGAGCCGTCGGCGTTGTAGGCCACGGTGACCTTTTCCGCACCGCCGGCGTGCTCGCTGGAGATGGCGCGGCCCTGGTCGTCGTAGGTCCAGGTGGCGTAGCGGATGCCGCGCTCGTCGGTGATGCCGGTGAGGAGGTTGGGGTTGCGGGTGTCTTCGTAGAGATAGTGTCTAATTAAGCCGTTTGAGTAATTTAATTGCGAGAGTTTGTTTTGAGAGTTGTAGTTAAAAGCGATTTCTATGCTTCCTGATTTTGCGGATAGCAATTGTGCGCCTTTTGTTTTTAATTCTATGCTTCCCGTTGGTGAGTTTACTGTGGTTATATATGCTGAGTGGATTACATGATGGGTTTTACCGTGTTCGATGATTTTTGAAAGTCTGCCGTAGCTGTCAAAAAACATGATTTTGTTTTCTTGGCTGATATAGGTGAATAATCCATTTTCTTGTTTTAGTGTTCCGGTTTTTGGGAGGTTCTCAGTGTAAGAATTTTGGGTCTTTGTAAAGTATATTTCCTTTCCGTCGCTCGTCGTAATGGCAGCGTAATCATCATCAGTAATTATGTAGTCTGAATAGTTGTGGCGCCACATGCCATCGCTGGAGTTGTAGGTGAGGCGTAAATCTGGTAGAGGCATCTCAAACTGAATTTTATTTCCTGTTGAAAACACTATTGGGTTACCTGCGATAGGGCAAGCAGTCTCGTTCGGCATCCCCTTCAGTGAAGCTGCTCGTCCTAAATCTACGCAGCTTCCATCAAGTTGCCGTATCTTGCTTGGGTCCGATGTGCAAGTACTTCCGACATCCTTGGATGGTACTCGGCACCCAATGCCTGGTTTCAGCGTTGCCCCATCAGGGCAGCCGTTTCCTCTCAAAAAGACCTCGCCATTGAGAAAAGGACCTGGTACGTGATTTATGCTTCCATAACAATTCCATTGGTCGTCATATTTTTTTACTGCATAGTAAAATGTATTTCCAGTGTGACTTTCAAGATTTTTACATGCAGCTACTGGTGTTGGTAAGCCAGATTGATAATAATTGCCCCAAGAGTAGTTGTCGCCTAGGCTGGGGATGGATATGGCTAAAAGTGATATTGCTACGATGCAATTTATTGATATGGCGATTTTTTTTCTAAGGGGTGTTTTTGTGATTTGAGAGTGTTGGGTGGGCTGAGTCCATGGTGTTGTTTGATAATCAGACATTATGTATTCCTTTACAGTGGTGCGTATTGATTCTGGTGTAAAATAGAGTGCATGGATAAAGGTGATTTTAATATTTCATTGTATAAAGCGCCTTTGGGCAGCGCTAGCGGCATCGGCGTTGCGTTGTGGCTTGTCCAATTAATATTCCCTGTGAGTCATAACTGTAACTCGTCACACGGTCCGGTGACGGTGAGCGGCAGGAACAGCGTTGTAGGCCACGGTGATCTTCTCCGCACTGCCGGTATGCTCGCTGGATAGCGCGCAGCCCTGGTTGTCGTCGGCGCAGGTTGCAGGGCGCACGCCGCATATTTCGTCGATACCGATAATTGGGTCAGGGCTAATTGGCATCGGACTTCCTTGTCTCAGAGGGACAGGGCATCCCGCCCTGCGATGCGGCAGTCAACCAAATATCCTGGTCGCGTTGCCAGCCCATTTTTCAATTTCGTGATCGGCTCCCACTGCTTTGGCAAGCACCGAAGGAGCCTTCAGCATTTTCTGATCGGCTCCGAAAACCGAGGTGTAGGACGCCACTGGCCCACCTTGTACGCTCACCTTCGCGTGGTCACCCATTCCTCGGGCGGTGACGGGTTCGAATGCCCTTGGCTCCAGCCACTACCCCCGCTTATACGCCGCTCAGTCCCCCTCCCACCTCACCCGCGCAAAGTTGTTCGACCCCAGCGGGTTGAGCTGGTAGCCGCTGACGCCCTTGCGCACGACGGCGAATTGCCGGGGGTGGGCGAGGGGGATCCAGGGGGCTTGCTGGTGGAAGATGCCCAGGGCTTGCCGGTAGAGGGCGGCGCGCTGCGTGTCGTCGCGTTCGGCGCGGGCTTGGCGGATCAGGGCGTCGAAGGTGGGGTCGCACCAGCCGGCGAGGTTTTCGCCGGAGCTGGCGGCGGCGCAGGAGAGGTTGGGGCCGAGGAAGTTGTCCGGGTCGCCGTTGTCGCCGACCCAGCCCATGAACACCAGGTCGTGTTCGCCGTTCTTGGCGCGTTTGATCAGTTCCCCCCATTCGAAGACGCGGATGTCGGCCTGGATGCCGACGGCGGCGAGGTCCGCCTGGAGCATCTGCGCGCCGATGCCGGGGTTGGGGTTGGTGGGGCCACCGCCGGGGCGGGTCCAGATGGAAAGGTGGAAGCCGTTGGCATGCCCGGCCTCGGCCAGCAGCTGGTGGGCGCGCGCGGGGTCGTGGGCCCAGGGCTTCAGGGCGGGGTCGTAGCCGAGCACGCTGGGTGGATAGGGGGCGGCGGCGAGGGTGGCGTTGCCTTCGCCGAACTGGGCGCGCAGGTAGGCGTCGCGGTCGAAGGCGAGGTTGATGGCCTGGCGTACGCGCACGTCGTCCAGCGGCGGGTGGCGGGTGTTGAGGCCGACGTAGGCGACCAGCAGGGCGTCCATCTCCAGCACGTTCAGCTCCGGCTCCTGGCGCAGTACCGGGATGTCGGTGGGGCGCGGGTAGATGGCCACCTGGCAGTCGTTGGCCTTGAGCTTCTGCACCCGCACGTTGGGATCGGGGGTGATGGCCAGCAGCAGCCGGTCGATGGCCGGGCGGCCGCCCCAGTAGTCGGGGTGGGCGGTGAAGCGCACCTGGGCGTCCTTCTCGTAACGCTGGAAGACGAAGGGGCCGGTGCCGATAGGGCGGCTGTTGAGGGCCTCGGGCGTGCCGGCGGCGAGCAGGCGGTCGGCGTATTCGGCGGAGTAGATGGAGGCGAAGCCCATGGCGAGGTCGGCGAGGAAGGGCGCTTTGGGGTGGCGCAGGACGAAGCGGACGCGGTGGTCGTCGAGCTTTTCGATGCGCTCGATCAACTGCCCCAGGGCCATGGATTCGGCATAGGGAAAGCCCCGGGGCGAGCGTTCGTGCCAGGGGTGCCTGGGGTCGAGCTGGCGCTGGAAGCTCCAGAGCACGTCGTCGGCATTGAAGTCGCGGGTGGGGGTGAACCAGGCCGTGGTGTGGAACTTGACGCCCTGGCGCAGGGTGAATTCGTAGCTGAGGCCGTCATCGGAAAGCGTCCAGCGTTCGGCCAGCGCGGGTTCGATGCGGGTGCTGCCGGGGGCGAACTGCACGAGGCGGTCGAAGAGGGTTTCGGCACTGGCGTCGGCGGTGTTGGCGGCGGTGTACTGGACGATGTCGAAGCCTTCCGGGGCGGCTTCGGTGCAGACCACCAGGCTGGGAGCGGCCTGGGTCCAGAGGGGCAGCAGGAGCAGGAAGGGCAGCAGGCGTGGGTGCATCGGGCGTCCTTGGCGTGATGGCCTGCCGCGAATGCGTGCCCGCGGTGGCGGATGGAGGAGGGCGCCCAGTAGCGGGCACCCGGTGCCGGGAGGGCGGGGCGTGGTGCCCCGCCTGCCGGGTTACTTGCCGACGCTCACGCCGTAGAAGGCGTTGAGGGCGAACGGGCTGATCTTGAAGTCCTGCACGTTCTTGCGCATCGGCTGGTAGACCGTGGAGTGGGCGATCGGGGTGATCGGCACCTGGTCCTTGAGGATGTGCTGGGCCTGTTTGTACAGCTCGGTGCGCTGGGCCTGGTCGGGGTTGGCCTTGGCCTGCTTGACCAGCTTGTCGTAGTCGGTGTTGCACCACTTGGAGAAGTTGTTGCCGTCGATGGCGTCGCAGCCATAGAGGGTGCCGAGCCAGTTGTCCGGGTCGCCGTTGTCGCCGCTCCAGCCAATCAGCATGGCGTCGTGCTCGCCGCCCTTGGCGCGCTTGATGTACTCGCCCCACTCGTAGGTGACGATGCGGGCCTTGATGCCGACCTTGGCCCAGTCGGCCTGGAGCATTTCGGCCATCAGCTTGGCGTTGGGGTTGTAGGGGCGCTGCACGGGCATGGCCCAGAGGGTGATCTCGGTGCCTTCGGCCACGCCGGCGGCCTTGAGCAGTTCCTTGGCCTTGTCGGGGTTGTAGCCGGCGTCCTTGATGGTCTCGTCGTAGGACCACTGGGTCGGCGGCATGCCGTTGACGGCGAGCTGGCCGGCGCCCTGGTAAACGGCGTCGATGATGGCCTTCTTGTTCACCGCCATGTCCAGCGCCTGGCGCACTTCGAGCTTGTCGAAGGGCTTGTGGGTGACGTTGTAGGCGATGTAGCCGAGGTTGAAGCCCGGCTGGGACGGCATGTTGAGGTTGGCGTCCTTCTTCAGCGCTTCGAGGTCGGCGGGGCGGGGGAAGAGGGTGATCTGGCACTCGCCGGCCTTGAGCTTCTGCATGCGCACGGAGGCGTCGGTGTTGATGGCGAAGATCAGGTTGTCGATCTTCACGTCCTCGGGCGTCCAGTAGTCCTTGTTGCCGGCGAAGCGGATCTGCGCGTCCTTCTGGTAGCGCTTGAACACGAACGGGCCGGTGCCGATGGGCTTCTGGTTGAGGTCGGCGGCCTTGCCCTGCTTGAGCAACTGGTCGGCGTATTCGGCGGACTGGATGGAGGCGAAGCTCATGGCGAGGTTCTGGATGAAGGCCGCGTCCACCTGGTTGAGGGTGAACTTGACGGTCATGTCGTCCAGCTTCTCGACCTTGGCGATGTTGGCGTCCATGCCCATGTCGGTGAAGTAGGGGAATTCGGTGGGGTAGGCCTTACGGAACGGGTGGTCCTTGTCGAGCATGCGCTGGAAGGTGAACAGCACGTCGTCGGCGTTGAAGGTGCGGGTGGGTTTGAAGTAGTCGGTGGTGTGGAACTTCACGCCCGGGCGCAGGTGGAAGGTGTAGGTGAGGGCGTCGGGGGAGACGTCCCACTTCTCCGCCAGGCCGGGGATGACGGCGGTGCCGCCCCGCTCGAACTGGGTCAGGCGGTTGAAGACGGTCTCGGCGGCGGCGTCGAAGTCGGTGCCGGTGGTGTACTGGCCGGGGTCGAAGCCGGCGGGGCTGCCTTCGGAGCAGAACACCAGGTTCCCGGCGGCGCTGGCCAGCGGTGCGCCGGCGATCAGCCCGGCAGCGAGAAGCGCTTGGATGACGGCGTTTTTACGCATTTTGACCTCATGTCTTGTTGTGTTTGTCATCGTGAGGGGCGCCCTCGTAAGGCGCCTCGCCCGAAACTATGCATGGCACATGCCCGAGGCAAGCCATGGTGGGACATGAGTGTAGAAGCTGTGGCGATGCTGTAAGGCGGTGTCGCAATTCTGCAAGTTCGCGACCGTTCGCAGCCTGGGGCCACCCGTTCGTGCGGGTGGCCCGGGCCCCGTGTCAGGGCATCTGCACCTCGATGACGCCATCGGCGGTGACGTTGACGCGGCTGGTGCCGGCTTCGATCTCCGGTGCCGGGGCGTCTTCGGCCAGCATCATGCTGGCCTTGGCGGCGCGCATGGCCATCATCGGGCGCGGCTGGAAGCCGTCGCTGTTGAGGTTGAGGCTCACCAGCTTGTAGCCGGAGCCGCCCAGGGCCTGGGTCGCCAGTTGGGCGCGGGCCTTGAAGGCGTCAACGGCATCCTTCAGCAGGGCGTCTTCGTTCTTCTTGCGGGTGGCGTCGGCGATGCTGAAATCCATGCCGGCCATCTTCAGGCTGCCCATCAGGTCGGCGCTGAGCTGGGACAGGGCGGCAAAGTCGGCGCTTTCCAGGCGCACTTCGGCGCGCTCGCGCCAGCGGGTGATCTTCTGGCCCTTGTCGTCGTAGACCGGGTAGCTGTTGCGGCTGCCGAGGCTGACGGTGATGCCCTTGGTGGCGCGGGCCTTCTCGACGGCGGCGTTGAGGGTGCGGGTGATCTCGGCGGCCAGCTTGGCCGGGTCGCTGTTCTCGGATTCGCTGAACAGGGTGACGTGCATCAGGTCATGGGCCACGTCCTGGCTGACCTCGGCACGCAGGGCCACCTGGTTGTAGCGCGCCTCATCGGCCATGGCCGGGAGGCTGGCGAAGGCGGCGGTGGCCAGGGCGAGGGCGGCGGAGAGGCGGGTGATGGCTTGCATGTCGGCTCCTTGTGAGAGGCAGTGGGTGTGCGCGCGGTTTGCGGCAGTCAACAGGGTAGACGGGCGTTCCGTGCGGTCCGGGTTAAGACCGCAGGAATTTTTTTCGTTCGATCACGGCCTCGTATTCTCGGCCGCTCTGGTACGCAGGCTGCGCAGTCGCGCTGTCCATGATCCGCCGGCAGTTCAACGATGCGGCGAGTTGACGCATATCAGCGGTGCGCCAGGCACCTTGGTTATACTCCGCCGAATTCTTGGAGTGGCCATGCTCGAACCCTTACACCACCTGTCCGCCAGCCGGCAGAACCTCCTGCGTCTGACCCTCATCCGTGTGCTCGTGCTGGCCGCCCAGGCCGGTTCGGTGGGCCTTGCCTACCGGGCGCAACTGCTGGAGCTGCCCTGGCTGGAGCTGTCGGTGACCCTGGCGGTGTCGCTGGTGCTCTGTGTGAGCACCACCCTGCGCCTGCGCGGCCCGTGGCCGGTCACCGAGCTGGAGTATTCGGTGCAACTGGCCTGCGACCTGGTCATCCACAGCGTGCTGCTCTATTACTCCGGCGGCTCCACCAACCCCTTCGTTTCCTATTACCTGGTGCCGCTGACCATCGCCGCCGCCACCTTGCCCTGGGTCTACACCCTGGTGCTGGCGGGGCTGGCGCTGGCGGCCTACACCCTGCTGCTGGTGTGGTTCCACCCGCTGGAGATGCCGGTGGAGCAGCGCGAGGCGATGCTGATCTACGGCATGTGGCTGAGCTTTGCCCTGGCGGCGGCGCTGATCACCTTCTTCGCCGCCCGCATGACCGAGGAGCTGCGCCGCCAGGACCAGCTGCGCGCCGTGCGCCGCGAGGAAAGCATGCGTGACCAGCAGCTTCTGGCTGTGGCCACCCAGGCCGCCGGTGCCGCTCATGAACTCGGCACCCCGCTGGCGACCATGAGCGTGCTGCTCAAGGAGCTGCGCCAGGAGTACGGCGACAAGCCGGCCCTGCAGGATGACCTGGCGCTGCTGCAGGAGCAGGTGAAGCTGTGCAAGGAAACCCTGCAGCAACTGGTGCGTGCCGCCGAGGCGGACCGCCGCCAGGCCGTGGTGGACCAGACCGCCGTGGAGTGGCTGGAGGCGACCCTCAACCGTTGGCACCTGATGCGCCCGGAAGCCACCTACCGCTACCAGTGCCTGGGCGTTGGCCTGGCGCCGCGCCTGCGCCCGCCGGCCGACCTGACCCAGGCCCTGCTGAACCTGCTGAACAACGCTGCCGACGCCTGTCCGGAGAAACTCGACATTCGCCTGGACTGGGACCATCAATGGATGGTGCTGAGCATCCGCGACCAGGGCGCCGGCGTTCCCCTGGCCATCGCCGAGCAACTCGGCCGGCCCTTCTTCACCACCAAGGGCAAGGGATTCGGCCTCGGCCTGTTCCTCAGCCAGGCCAGCGTGACGCGCGCCGGTGGCACGGTGAAGCTGTACAACCACGAAGAGGGCGGTACCCTCACCGAGCTGCGCCTGCCCCGCAGCCACGGTGTCGCCTGAGCCCACCACGAGAGGACTCGACATGAGCGAAGAACCCCTGATCGACGGCGAAGAACAGCCCCACCTGCTGCTGGTGGACGACGACGCCACCTTTACCCGCGTCATGGCCCGCGCCATGAGCCGCCGGGGCCTGCGCGTGTCGGTGGCCGGTTCGGCCGACGAGGGCCTGGCCCTGGCCAAGGACGACCTGCCGGACTACGCCGTGCTGGACCTGAAGATGGAAGGCGACTCCGGCCTGGTGCTGCTGCCCAAGCTGCTGGAGCTGGACCCGGACATGCGGGTGGTCATCCTCACCGGCTACTCCAGCATCGCCACCGCCGTGGAGGCCATCAAACGCGGCGCCACCAACTACCTGTGCAAGCCGGCCGACGCCGACGACGTGCTGACCGCGCTGCTGTCCCAGCAGGCCGACGTGGAAAGCCTGGTGCCGGAGAACCCCATGTCGGTGGACCGCCTGCAGTGGGAGCACATCCAGCGCGTGCTGGCCGAGCACGATGGCAACATCTCCGCCACCGCCCGTGCTCTGGGCATGCACCGCCGCACCCTGCAGCGCAAGCTGCAGAAGCGCCCGGTCCGTCGCTGAGGCAAACGCGGGGCTCCGTAGCCCGGGCCTCAGCCCGGGAGCGGAGTGGGCGACCAGCCCCGGACTGAAGTCCGGGCTACGCCTACGGCACCGCACCTGCAGGGGCGACTTCAGTCGCCAAGCGGCGCGCAGCGCCGCCACCCCACAGGCACGGGTTCATTCGCGATCAGGCTCCCCTCTCAAGCCAAGGCTCGCTCAGCGCCCTCCGGTTCTTCTCCCCTGAAAGCGTCCTGAAAGCCACTGGTGGCCGGGCCTTGGTATTCTTAGCCGCCTAACCAATCCCGCCCAGGCCCGTCATGTTCCCCGTTGTCCAGCAGATTCTCGGCATCACCGCCCCGGTGTTCTCCATGCTGTTCCTTGGCGTGTTGCTGCGCCGCCTGGGCTGGATCGACGCCCCCTTCATCGACACCGCCTCCAGCCTGGTCTTCCGCGGCACCATGCCGACCCTGCTGTTCCTCGGCATCATCAAGGCGGACCTGAGCACCGCCCTGCAGCCCGCGCTCATCGCCTACTTCGTCGTCGCCACCCTGGGCTGCTTCGGCCTGGCCTGGCTCTGGGCCCTCTGGCGCTGCCCGGAGGCGGACCGGGGCATCTACACCCAGGGCGCGTTCCGTGGAAACAACGGCATCATCGGCCTCGCCCTGGCCACCAGCATGTACGGCGACTACGGCCTGTCGGTTGGGGGTGTGCTCGGGGGCGTGGTGATCCTCTGCTACAACACCCTGTCCTCCATCGTGCTGGCGGTCTACGCACCGGGCATGCGCGCCGACCCCTGGAGCCTGATCAAGGGCGTGCTGAAGAATCCGCTGATCATCGGCGTGCTCGCCGCCATCCCCGTGGCCTACCTGCAACTGCAGTTGCCGGCCTGGCTGATGACCTCCGGCGAGTACTTCGCCCAGATGACCCTGCCCCTGGCGCTGATCTGCATCGGCGGCACCCTGTCGCTGGCGTCCCTGCGCCAGAGCGGCCGCCTGGCCATCAGCTCCAGCCTGATGAAGATGGTCTGGCTGCCGCTGCTGGCCACCGCCGGCGCCTGGGCCCTGGGGTTCCGCCAGGCCGAGCTGGCGATCCTCTTCCTCTACTTCGGCAGCCCCACGGCCGCCGCCAGCTTCGTCATGGCGCGGGCGGTGAACGGCAACCATGCCTTGGCTGCCTCCATCATCGTCATCACCACCCTGGCCGCCGTGGTGACCACCAACATCGGCCTGCTGAGCCTGCAGCTGCTCGGCCTGATCTAGGCCCGATGCCCCGGTCTGCCTGGCCTTGGGTGAGTTGTATCAGAATGTGAGGGGCTTCCGACTCCTCGGTCGCGCGCGTTGCGTCTTGGCGTGGGGAGGGCTAGCATCGCGGCCTTTGCGCCATTAACGGATTAAACATGCGCGCCGTTTCGTTGCTCAGCCTGTTCTTCCTGGCCCCCCTTGCCTGGTCGGCCGAGCCGTCCGCCACGCTGGAGGGCCCTAGTGCCGGCTGGCGCTACGCCGGCTTGCTCGATCGCAGCGAAAACCCGGCGGTTGCCTACCCGACGCCGCCCATCGACCGGGGCGCACAGCGCAACCGCACCCTCATCGAAGGACGCCTGGCCAACATCGGCCACGTCCGCCCGCCGCACCGTCTGGTGGTCAACGGCAACCCACTGCCGCTCTACACCGATGACGCCGGACGTTTCGTCCGCCCGTACGCGTTCGGTGCCGGCTCCAACAGCGTCGAAGTGGTGTCCGGCGACGGCAAGTCGCTCAAGCGCGTGCAGTTCTACGAAGCCAACACCGGCCGCACCCCGGCGCGCCTGCGCGTGGTGCTCGGCTGGGACGATCCCAAGGCCGAACTCGACCTGCACATCGTCACCCCCGACGGCCAGCACGCCTTCTGGGCCGACCCGGTGATGAGCAACGGCGGCGGCCTGGACACCGACAGCGTCGACGGCCCCGGCCCGGAAATGTTCACCATGGCCGCGCCCCTGCACGGCACCTACCTGGTGTACGTGAACTACTGGGGCAACTACGGCGCCAATGGCTACAACTTCGACGCCGGCAGCAACCAGAACGAGGTCATCACGTCGCAGATCAGCCTGGTGTTCAACGAGAACACCGTGAACGAGAAGCGTGAGTCCTTCGTCGTGCCCTTGCGGGCCATCGGTGAGCTGGTGCTCGTCAAATCCTTCAACTTCTGATGTCCCGCCGCGTGGATGAACCGGGGTTTTTCACCATGAACCAGAACACCACTCCTGAAAGCGCCCGCACTGCCCTGGCGCGTCACCCGCGCGCCCTGGCCCTCGGCCTGCTGCTGCCGCTGGCGGCCGCCGGCCTGCTGGGGGGCTGCGACAAGCAGGAACCGCGCGACCTGGCCGAACAGAGCGCCCTGGGGCTGGACCTCAAGCGCCCTGACGCCCTGATCGAGAGCGCCTCCCTCAGCCGCCTGCCCAAGGACATCCTCGCGGTGCCGCTGCTGCGCGACACCCTCACCGAGGACTTCGTCTTCTACTACCAGGACAACGCCGACCGCCTCGGCCTGGCCGGCAGCCTGCGTCGCATCATCTACGAGCACGACCTCAAGCTGCAGGACTCGCTGATCGACGAACTGCTCGACCAGCCCGCTGAAGTCGCGGCCTGGCGGGGTGCCGACGGCAAGCTCAAGCACGTGCTGGTGACCCTGCAGCGCGGCGGCCTGGCCCGAGTGCTGGAGCCACTGGCACACGCGGCCCTGGACGACACCCAACTAAGCCAGGTGGGCGAGCTGCGGGTGGACGGCGACAGCGTGCCGCTGTACAGCCTGCGCTACCTGGGCGAGCGCTCGGTGCTGCTGGCCAGTCATGGCGACAAGCTGCTGGTGCTCTCCAGCCCCGGCATGCTGCTGGACGAATCCGGCAAGCTGGCCCGCGCCGAGACCGAGACGGTCGAGGGCCTGATGGCCGGCGATGATCCCTTCCCCGAGCGTTTCGGCCTCAAGGCCCGTGGCCAGGAGCAGCAGCGCATCGCCCTGGGCGGCGAATTCCTCGCCTTCGGCTACCAGCGCTTCCTGCCCAGCTTTGCCGGCCTGCGCTTCGAGATGGACGACAAGGGCTGGCGCAGCTACGTCGCCCTCAACGAGGTGGACGACCAGGCCAAGTTCGACTTCAAGCCCCTGTGGCAGGCCATGCCCATGGGCGCCAGTGCCTGCGTCGCGCTGCCCGTGGCGCCGGGCGTGAATGCCCGCCTGCTGGACCGCGTCGGTGCCGGCAAGGAGGTCACCGAGCAGCTCGGCAAGCGCCTCGGCACCACCGCCGGCCTGTGCTGGTACGCCGACTCCCGCCTGCATTCGCCGCTGCTGGTGGCCCACCTCGACGAGGCGGCCTCCGGCCAGATGGACCCGGCCATCGAAGGCCTGTTCGGCTCGGTGATCGGTGCCTTCGAACCCTATGCCGAAGGCGGTCGCTTCCCGCTGGAGAGCCAGACCCGGGGCGCCGCCCGCATCTGGGCCCGCGACGTCGGCTCCAACTTCGGCCAGTACCCCGCATCCCAGAGCGCCAACCCCGATGCCCTGGCCTCCCGTGGCTACTTCCACGTGAGCCTGGCGCGCCATGGCGACACCCTGCTGTTCTCCCTGGACGACAAGCTGGTGACCAAGGGCCTGGATACCCTCGACAAGCGCTTCCCGCCCTTGGGCGAGACCCTGCCCAAGGACGCCCTGGTGCCGGCCTACCTGGCCCCCGAAGGCCTGGCCAAGCTGCTGGAGCGGGAAACCCTCGACAGCCTGCCGAGCAACGACGAGCCGGTGTTCCGCAACGCCGCCGAAGCCCACCTGCTGCCCAAGCTGCGGGCCCTCGGTGGCCACGGCAAATACGCCCTGGCGCTGCCGGCCGACACCCAGGCCAGCGACCCGTGGGAATGGCTGCCCCTGGAATGGCGCTCCCTGTGATCCGTCGCCTGCCGTTCGGGCTGGCCGCGCTGCTGATGGTGTGGAGCCTGGTGCTGCGCGCCGACGAAACGGTGGGGCTCGATCCCGAGCAGTCCCAGGTGTTCCGCGCCTGGTTCGTGCGCATCGCCCAGGAGCAGCTGCGTCAGGGCCCGAGCCCGCGCTGGCACCAGCAGGATTGCGCCGGCCTGGTGCGCTTCGCCGCCAACGAGGCGCTCAAGGTCCACGACGCCAAGTGGCTGCGCGCCAATGGCCTGTCCAACCGCTACCTGCCGCCGGAGCTGGAGCTGAGCGACGCCCAGCGCCAGCTCGCGCAGAACTGGCAACAGGGCGGTGGCAAGGTCGGCCCCTACGTCAACGCCATCAAACTCATTCAGCACAACAGCCGGTTCGCCGGCCGCGACCTCAACCAGGCCCGTCCCGGCGACCTGATCTTCTTCGACCAGGGTGATGACCAGCACCTGATGATCTGGATGGGGCGGGAAATCGCCTACCACACCGGCACCAGCACCCCGACCGATAACGGCATGCGCTCCGTCAGCCTGCAACAACTCATGAAATGGAAGGACACCCGATGGATCCCCGACGAATCCAACCCCAACTTTATCGGCATCTATCGACTGAACTTCCTCGCCCGATGAACGCCAGCCCCCTGCGCCGTGTGGCGCGCCTGTCCGCTGCCGCGCTGATGGCGCTGGTGCTGCCCCTGGCCCTGCCGGCGCTCACCCAGGCCGAGGACGAGGTGCCGGCC
Source organism: Pseudomonas sp. 1D4 (assembly GCF_001728925.1). Lineage (NCBI taxonomy): Bacteria > Pseudomonadati > Pseudomonadota > Gammaproteobacteria > Pseudomonadales > Pseudomonadaceae > Pseudomonas > Pseudomonas sp. 1D4. Next base: position 188,514 of record NZ_LXJQ01000002.1, on the reverse strand, counting down.
AGCGGCTACACGCCCCTGGCGGGCGAGTCCTTCTTCCTGCTCTCCGATAGCAGCTTCGCCACCGATGAAGTGGCCCAGGTGCGCCTGGAGGCTCCGGGCCGCGACTACCGTCGCTACCGGATGGAGGAATACGGCGGCGTCGACATCCGCGTGTACCGCATCGAGAACCCCCTCGACTTCCTCAAGCGGCAGAAGAACCTGCACCGCGTGAGCACCGAGGGCGACTTCAAGGGCGAGGGCCTGTCCAACACCCTGGCCTACCTCTGGGACAACTGGTACCGCAAGTCGCGTCGGGTGATGCAGCGGGCCTTCTCCTACGAGTCGCGCAAGCAGGTCACCGAAGAAGCACCCGAACTGAGCATGGGCGAGGCCATCCGCCAGCCCACCGAGTTCACCCCGCAGGTGCAGTACGCACCGCTCAAGGGCATGCCGATGGTGGCGCAGTTCCGCTACCCGCTGTGGCAGGCCAAGCCCATCGAGCCGCCGAAGGGCGTCGAGCTGGCCGGCTCCTCCAGCCAGTTCACCAGCACCCAGCCGGGCAACGTCTACATCCCCCTCGGCAAGCTCAAGCCCGGCCTGTACCTGACCGAAGCCATCGTCGGCAAGTACCGCGCCACCACCGTGGTGTTCGTCTCCAACACCGTGGCCGTGAGCAAGATCGCCGGCGGTGAGCTGCTGGTGTGGACCGCCCGCAAACATGAAGGTACGCCGGTGGCCGATGCCAAGGTGCTGTGGAGCGACGGCCTGGGCGTGATGACCAGCGGCACCACCGACGCCCAGGGCCTGCTGCGCCTCGGCCACGGCAGCCCCGAGCGTTCCTACGTACTGGGCGAGGATGCCGAAGGTGGCGTGTTCGTCTCCGAGAACTTCTATTACGACAGCGAGATCTACGACACCAAGCTCTACGCCTTCACCGACCGCCCGCTGTACCGCCCGGGCGACTGGGTCGAGGTGAAGATCGTCGGTCGCGAATTCAAGAACGCCCGCGACTCGGTCGCCCCCACCGCCGCGCCGCTGAAGCTCAGCGTGCTTGACGCCAACGGCACCGAGCTGCAGACCCTGGACCTGGCGCTGGACGGCCAGTCCGGCACCCAGGGCCGCTTCCAGTTGCCGCGCAACGCCGTGGCCGGTGGCTACGAACTGCGCTTCCGCTACCGCGACCAGATCTACAGCAGCGCCTTCCGCGTGGCCGAGTACATCAAGCCGCACTTCGAGGTGTCGCTGGACCTGGCCAAGCCGGACTTCCGCACCGGCGAGCCGGTGAAAGGCGCCCTGGTGCTGCTCTACCCGGACGGCAAACCGGTGGCCAACGCCCGCCTGCAACTGAGCCTGCGCGCCCAGCAGTTGTCGATGATCGACAACGAACTGCAGTACCTCGGGCAGTTCCCGGTGGAGCTGGAGAGCACCGAGCTCACCACCGACGCCCAGGGCCGTGCCGAACTCAACCTGCCGGCCGCCGAAAAGCCCAGCCGCTACCTGCTCACCGTGTTCGCCAGCGATGGCGCCGCCTACCGCGTGCGCACCAGCAAGGAGATCCTCATCGAGCGCGGTGCGGCCCGCTATGTCCTCACCGCGCCGCAACGCTTCAGCAGCGCCGGCGAGTCGGTGCACTTCAGCTTCCGCAGTGAGCGCCCGAGCGACCTCAAGCCGGCCCGCTACGACTGGGTCCGCCTGGAAGACCAGAGCACCCAGGGCGGCACCCTGGCCGGCGGCAGCGACGGCTTCGACCTGAAGTTCGAGCGCCCCGGCACCTACAGCATCACCCTGAAGGACGACAAGGGCCTGATCCTCGGCGCCACCGGCCACTCGGTCAGCGGCGACGGCGTGAAGTCTGTGGCCGGCACCATCGAGATCGTCCTCGACAAGGCCGAGTACAAGGCCGGCGAGGAAGCCCTGGCGCTGATCACCTTCCCCGAGCCGGTGAGCGATGCCCTGCTGACCCTGGAGCGCGACAAGGTGGAAGCCACCGCGCTGCTGTCCAAGGGCGGCGACTGGCTGAAGCTGGAGCGCCTCTCCGACACCCAGTACCGCGCGCGCATCCCGGTGGGCAAGACCTTCTCGCCCAACATCACCTTCTCCGCGTTGTACACCCGTGGCGGCGACTACAGCTTCCAGAACGCCGGCATCAAGGTGGCCACGCCGCAGATCGACATCGAGGTGGTGGCCGACAAGGAAGTGGCCCGCCCGGGTGACACCGTCACCGTCGAGCTGACCACTCGCTACGAAGGCAAACCCACCGCCTCGCGCCTCACCGTCAGCGTGGTGGACGAGATGATCTACGCGCTGCAGCCGGAGATCGCCCCGGGCATCGACCAGTTCTTCTACCACCCGCGCCGCAACAACGTGCGCACCAGCGCCAGCCTCTCGTTCATCGCCTACGACCTGGCCCTGCCCGGCAGCGCCACCGCGCCCGGCCGCGCCAACCGCAGCGACCGAGGCGTGAAGGTGCTGGAGCGTCCGCGCCGCGAGGACGTGGACACCGCCGCCTGGCAGCCGGACCTGGTCACCGACGCCAACGGCAAGGTGCGCTTCAGCTTCCGCGTGCCGGACTCCCTGACCCGCTGGCGCATCACCGCGCGGGCCATGAACGCCGATGGCCAGGTGGGCCAGAAGCGCCAGTTCGTGCGCTCCGAAAAGCCGCTGTATCTCAAATGGAGCGGCCCGACCACCTTCCGCAAGGGCGACCGCCCGACCCTCGGCCTGTTTGCCTTCAACCAGGGCGAAGCGGGTTCCAAGGCCGAACTGGTGACCCGTTACGCCGGCCAGGAACAGCGCACCACAGTGGAACTGGCCAAGGGCATCAACTACCTGCCGCTGACGGTTCCGGCCGTGGCCGAAGGGGACTTCCACGCCGAACTGGTGCGTGACGGCCAGGCCGTCGATGCCCTCGACGTGGCCCTGCACCTGGCTGCCGACGGTTGGCCGAGTGCCCAGAGCAAGAGCCTGGTGGCCTACGCCGGCAAGACCGAGCTGGGCCTGCCGGCTGACGCCAGCGCCATCCGCCTGCGCCAGGACGACAACGGCCAGGCCCTGTTCCGTGGCGCCCTCGACGACCTGCTCGCCTACCCCTATGGCGGCGTCGAGCAGACCGCCAGCCGCCTGCTGCCGCTGGCCGTGGCCTACCCGACCCTGTCCCAGGGCGAGCGCCGCGTGAGCGACCGCCTGCGCCTGATCATGCAGACCGGCCGCCTGCGCCTGGTGCAGATGGCCGGCCCGGACGCGGTGTTCACCTGGTGGGGCGACGAGGCCGATGCCGACGCCTTCCTCACCGCCTACGCCTACTACGCCGACTGGTACACCAGCCGTGCCCTGGAGGTTCAGCTGCCGCCGGACCACTGGCAGCGCGTGCTGGACACCTACGCCGCCCAGGCCCCCAACACCCCGCTGCTGCAACGTGCCCTGGTGCTGGCCTTCGCCCGCGACATGGGCTTGCCGGTGAACACCCTGATGGAAGGCCTGATGGCCGACCTGGCCGCCGCCGGTGAGGGCGAGGACGTGCCCGAGGTGGACGACGGCCGCGCCAGCCTGGTGATGGCCGCACCGGAGTCGTCCCTCGGCCTGGCGGCTGCCCGCGTGCTCACCGCCGGTCTTGCCCGTCAGCTGCAAGTCCGCGTGCCGGCAGCGCTGGACGCCCAACTGGGTGCCGCCCGCGAGCGTCTGTCCGCCAGCCAGCAGCCCTTCGCCGAAGCCCTTGGCCTGTACCTCAATGGGGCCGACCCGGTGCGTGCGGCTGCCCTGCTCAAGCGCCTGGCGCCGGGGCAGTCCACCGTCGAGCGCGCCCTGGCCCTGACCTGGCTGCAACGCAGCCTGGACAAGGCCGGCCCGGACCTGGTCATCGCCCCGCAAGGCGACTGGCAGGCCCGCGAAGGCGACAGCGGCGAACGCTACTGGCAGTGGCATGGCCAGGGCGTGCCCGCCACCCTCGACCTGCCGACCGACCTGGCCCACCCGGTGGACGTGCGCCTGGATTACCAGAGCGCCCAGGCTGCCGGCGCGGGTGCCGCCCTGCCGGTGGCGATCAGCCGCCGCCTGCTGCGCCTGGTGCCGGGCAGCGAGCCCTTCACCTTCAAGGCCGAAGAGGCCAAGCCCGGTGACATCTCCAGCGACGCCCTCTACCTGGACGAAGTGGTGCTGAACGCCCAGGCCGGCCGCGCCCTGCGCTATGGCCTGCTGGAAGTGCCGCTGCCGCCCGGTGCCGATGTCGAGCGCACCACCTGGGGCATCCAGGTTTCCGGCCTGGAAGGCGAGGAAGCCTCCGCCCTGGAGAAGGCCCGCAACGAACCGGGGCAGATGGTCTACGCCGTCCCGGTGGATCGCCTGGAAGGTGCCCTGGTGCTGCGTCACTTGGTGCGCTTCTCGCAGAAAGGCGAGTTCCAGTTGCCGCCGGCGCGCTACGTCCGCCTCTACGCGCCGCAGGAGCAGGCGCTGGAGAGCGAACCGGCGCTGGGACAGATCAAGGTCGATTGAGATTGACCAGGGGCCTGCGCATGGCCGCTGCGCTGCTGGCGCTGGCGGCCCTCCCGGTGGGGGCCGCCGAGGCGCCCCTCGCCCTGGCCTGGCGCACCCCGGCCGGTAACGAACTGCTCGAACTGGACCGCAGCCGCGTGCTGGCGCGCGGTCCCTTGCCCGCCGAGCGCCAGGCACCCCTGGGCAGCTTGTGGAAGCTCTTCGTCTACGCCTACCTGGTGGACCAACAACGGCCGGACCCCGGCTACCAGTGCCTCGGCCACGACCGTGACGAGGTGTATTGCTGCAACCCCGGCGAACGCATCGACCGTGACCAGGCGCTGGTGAAATCCTGCGGCCTGTATTTCGACCCGGTACGCCTAGGTGTGACCCCGGATGACTGGGCCCGCTACTGGCAGGCACGCCGTGCCCCGGCCTGGCTGCAACGCCTCGATGCGCTGAAGCCTGAGGCGCGTGTCCCGGTGGCCGACCTGCTGGCCCAGTTGCAGACCCTGCCGGCCCAGGACGAGGCCCGCCGCGTGCTGCTCGATGTACCGCTCCAGGCCCGTGATGCCGGCGTGCTCGCCACCCTCGGCGCGCGCCTGCGGGTGAAGACCTGGAGCTGGCTCGCGGACGCCGATCCCCAGGCCCGCCAGGGCGGCTTCGCCGGCTGGCTGAACGACGGCACGCCGGTCTGGGCCGGCGGCCCCGGCACCAGCCAGCGCGTTCTCGGGCAGTACGCCGAGGTGCTCGAACGCACGTTGCCGGTGAGCTGGCCCCGCGAGCCGGGCAGTTGCGTGGAGGTGCGGCTGTTCAGCCGCTATCCGCTGCGCGAGGTCAGCCTCGCTGGCCAGTCCACGCCCGTGGCGCCCGGTGCCCTGCGCGGGCGCTACCAGGTGTTGTTCGAGAACGGCAACCGCCTGGACATCGAAAGCCAGGGCGAGCTCTTTCTCGAACGCCGTGACGACGGCCTGGCGCTGACCGCTCATCTGGAGCGCGAGGACTACGTGGCCCGCGTGCTCGACCGCGAGGCGGCAGCCGAACCGGCCGAGGCCGCCAAGGCCCTGGCCGTGGCGGTGCGCACCTACCTGGTGCAGAACGCCGTGCGTCGCGGCGAGTGCCTGTCCATCGACGACAGCAGCTCCAGCCAGCGGGTCTCCCCCCGGCCGGCGTCTGCTGCCAGTCGTACCATCGCCGCCTGGACCGCCGACCTGGTGCTGGCCGGCAGCACGGTGACCTACCACAGCGAGCGCGCCGGTCCGGATCGCCTCTCCTGGCAGCAGGCCGTAACGGAAGCGAAGGAGGGCATCCGTTACGACAGCATCCTCGCCCGTGCCTTCCCGCGCGCCAGCCTCAGCCGCTGGGACAAGCCCGTGGCGGCCTGTCAGGCCCTGCCCAATGCCGAGGAGTGGCTGCGCCGCCAGCGTCGCGGATGGCGTCCGATCCTCGATGCCGAGCCGGGCTACGCTGAAATCCCGCAGTTCTCGGTGTGCCGCCTGGCCTCTGGTCGGCCCCATGTCGACCGCGAGCGGCGGCGCATCTTCGTGCGCGGCCTGTTTTCCCTGCAGGACCGCCTCGACCTGACCCACGAATACCTGCACCTGGCCTTCGAAGCCCACCCCAACGGCCAGGACGAAGCCTACGTCGAGCGGCTCGCCCGCCAACTGCTACTGGAATGATCCCCATGCGCTGCGCCTCCCTTGCTTCCCTGTTCCTGGCTCTGACGCCGCTGCTCGCCTGCGCCGAGGTGCGACTCGACACACCGCGCGGTGGCTGGCGCGAGGGCGCCGGCTCCGGGGAGCACTTCATGCAGGAGGTCAACTACCCGGCTTCTTCGGTCAACACCGTGGCGGACCAGGCCGACACTGCGCTGATCAAGGGGGCGATCACCGGTCTGCCGAAAGCGGCCAGCGGCCCCGGCACCCTGGTGGTCAACGGCGTGAGCATGCCGCTGAAGGTGGGCGAGGACGGCAGCTTCCAGCGGCCCTTCGTGTTCCCCTCCGGCAGCAACAGCGTCGAAGTGCGCAGCCCGGATGGCAAGCAATCCCACCGCGTGCAGTTCTACAGCCGGGCCAAGGGCGGCGTACCGGCACGCATGCGTGTGGTGCTCTCCTGGGATGCCGACAACACCGACCTGGACCTGCATCTGGTGACCCCGGATGGCGCCCACATCTGGTACGGCGACCGCAGCGCGCCCAACGGCACGGCGCTGGACGTGGACGTGACCACCGGCTACGGCCCGGAAATGATCGCCAGCCCGACCCCGCTCAAGGGGCAGTACCTGGTGTACGTGAACTACTACGGCGGCGGTTACTACGGCAGCGACGACGGCACCGAAGGCCCTGCGCAGCCACTGATCACCGCCCAGGTGACGGTCATCACCGAGGAAGGCACGCCGAGCGAGAAGCAGGAAAACTTCATCGTGCCCATGCGCCAGCCGGGCGAACTCACCCTGGTGAAGAGCTTCAGCTACCCCTGATCAGTTCTTCGGGCTGAGCCTCGGCGCCGGCTGGGGCGCCTGGGCGGTGGATCGATGGTGCGCGAACCGCCCTACGCGTCGTATGAGCGCCGAGCGGTGCGCACGACGTTGGCCTGGTGAGCGGGGTTTGATGCGGTTCGCGGGCTCACCACATCCTACGGGTGAAGGTGTGCCGGCGGCTGAGGCTCATCGGTCGCTCTCCCTCAAGATTTGCCAGCCCTCGCGGGAACCGAAGGATGGGCCGGGCGGTGTTACGCTTCAGCCCACCATCGAAGCCGCTGGCAGCTCCGTTGGTGGATGGAAACAGCGCCATCCCCCCTACGCTGTTCCCACCCATCGTTCCGGCGTCAGCCCTGCGGGTTGGCCTGCCAGGCGTCGACCACTTCCTGGGCGGCGCGGAAGGCGTCGATGGCGGCCGGTACGCCGGCGTACACCGCGCAGTGCAGCAGCGCCTCGCGGATTTCCTCCACGCTGCAGCCATTGTTCAAGGCCCCGCGCACGTGGCCTTTCAGCTCCTGGGGGCACTTCAGGGCGGTGAGGGCGGCGAGGGTGATGAGGCTGCGGGTCTTGCGGTCGAGCCCTTCGCGGTTCCACACGCCGCCCCAGGCGTGCTCGTTGACGAAGTCCTGCAGGGGCTGGGTGAATTCGGTGGCATTGCCCAGGGCGCGGTCGACGAAGGCGTCGCCCATCACCTCGCGACGGACCTGTTCCCCCGGAAGGGTTTTCTCGTGCATCTCTGTCTCCTCTTTTCAGCGCTGAAGGCGCCAGGCTCGAACGCCGATGATGGCCAGGGTCAGGGCTGTCAGGGGCAGGACGAAGGTGAGCATGGCGTGCTGGAAAGCGCCCAGCCAAGGGGCGCCATTGCTGTGCATGATCAGGTAGACGGTGTAGAGGACGTAGTAGCCCACGAACAGCGCACCCTCCCAGCGGTTGATGCAGTAGCCATGGAAGAAGATCGGCAGGCAGGCGATGGCGACGGCGATCATGACCGGGAAATCGAAGGCCAGTGCGTTCTCGGCCACGGGAATGGCACCGGGAGCGACCAGCGAGGCCAGACCCAGCACGCAGAGCAGGTTGAAGAGGTTGCTGCCGACGATGTTGCCCACGGCGATGTCACGTTCACCCTTGATGGCCGCCATGACGGATGTGGCCAGCTCCGGCAGCGAGGTGCCAATGGCGACGACGGTCAGGCCGATCACCAGTTCCGAGAGCCCGAGGGCGCGGGCGAGCTGGGTTGCACCTTCCACCAGCAGGTTGGAGCCGCCGACCAGCAACACCAGACCCAGGAGGACCAGGCCGAGGTTGGCCAGGGTGGCATAACGCCCCTGGGGTTCGTGGAGGGCGTATTCCTCGCTGAACTCGTCATTCGCGGTGCCAGGCTCCTGGCGGGCCTTGATGATGAGGAACAGGGTATAGGCGATGACGCTGGCAAAAAGCAGGGCGCCATCCAGCCGACCCAGCCGGCCGTCCGCAGCGAGCCCCCAGGTCACCAGGCTGGCACCTATCATCAGCGGCACGTCCAGCCGGATCAGTTGGCGCGAGACGGTCAGGGGCGCTATCAGGGCGGTAAACCCCAGGATCAGCAGGATGTTGGCGATGTTGCTGCCGATGACGTTGCCGATCGCCAGGTCTCCACTGCCATTCCAGGCGGACTGCACGCTCACCGCGGTTTCCGGCGCGCTGGTGCCGAAGGCGACCACGGTCAGCCCGATGATCAGTGGGGGGATATCGAACTGGGCCGCCAGCCTGGCGGCGCCGCGTACCAGCACTTCGGCACCGATCACCAGAAGTACCAGGCCGGAAACGAGGTAGACGAAGGTCATGAGTTCCATGGGCCAGTCCTATTGAGGAAAATTGCCGAAGCATATCCGACTGCGATGCCCGTTGCCCGAGTGCTCGTTGCAGGCCGTTTCACTCATCAGCGCGTTGCACGCGTACCGGGGCCACGCCGCTGCGCAGCATGTCCAGGGCTTCGGCGGCGCGGCGCGAGAGGTCGATGAGGCGGCCGCGCACATGGGGGCCGCGATCATTGATGCGCACCACGACGCTGCGGTCATTGTTCAGGTTGGTGACTTTCACCCGGGTGCCGAAGGGCAGGGTGCGGTGGGCGGCGGTGAGGGCGTTCTGGTCGAAGCGCTCGCCGCTGGCGGTGCGCTTGCCGTGGTGGCGTGCGCCGTAGTACGAGGCTTCGCCGTCCTCACGGTAGGTGCCACCGGTTTCAGCGGAAAAGAAGCCGGGGGTGCTGCAGGCGGCCAGCAGGGCCAGGCCGGCCAACAGCGGAAGTGAGCTGAGGAATCGCCACATCAGGACGTCTCCAGGGAGCGGTTGACCGGTGCTTGTGCGCTGCGTCGGGCCTCCTGACGCTGCACCGGGTCAACCGGGAATCCCGGACCGGCCTTCCGTGGCCGGTCGTTCGCCGGGCCAACCCATGGGTTGGCCAGTCCGGCTTACCCTTCGAGTTTCTTCTTCAGCAGTTCGTTCACTTGCCCCGGGTTGGCTTTGCCCTTGGAGGCTTTCATGGCCTGGCCGACGAAGAAGCCGAACATCTTGCCGCGCTTGGCGGAGTCCGAGGCGCGGTACTGCTCGACCTGCTCGGCGTTGGCGGCGAGGACTTCGTCGAGCATGGCTTCGATGGCACCGGAGTCGGTGACCTGCTTGAGACCCTTCTTCTCGATGATCGCGTCGGCGCTGCCTTCACCGGCTGCCATGGCTTCGAAGACCATCTTGGCGATCTTGCCGGAGATGGTGTTGTCCTTGATGCGCAGGATCATGCCGCCCAGGTGCTCGGCGGAAACCGGCGATTGCTCGATCTCCAGGCCGTCCTTGTTGAGCAGGCTGGAGAGCTCGCCCATCACCCAGTTGGCGGCCAGCTTGGCGTCGCCGCAGGTGCGCTGCACGGCCTCGAAGTAGTCGGCCATCTCGCGGCTGGCGGAGAGCACGCTGGCGTCGTAGGCGGAGAGGCCGAACTGGCTCTCGAAACGCTCGCGCTTCTGCACCGGCAGCTCCGGCAACTGGGCGCGCACTTCGTCGAGGAAGCTCTGCTCGATCACCACCGGCAGCAGGTCGGGACAGGGGAAGTAGCGGTAGTCGTTGGCTTCTTCCTTGCTGCGCATGGAGCGGGTTTTGTTGGCTGCCACGTCGTAGAGCACGGTTTCCTGGACGATCTTGCGGCCGGATTCCAGCTCGTCGATCTGCCAGGCGATCTCGGCGTTGATGGCGCGCTCGATGAACTTGAACGAGTTGACGTTCTTGATCTCGCGGCGGGTGCCGAACTCGGCCTGGCCCTTGGGGCGCACCGAGACGTTGCAGTCGCAGCGCAGGGAGCCTTCGGCCATGTTGCCGTCGCAGATGCCGAGGTAGCGCACCAGGGCGTGGATGGCCTTGGCATAGGCGACGGCTTCCTTGGCGCTGCGCATCTCCGGCTCGGAGACGATCTCCAGCAGCGGGGTGCCGGCGCGGTTCAGGTCGATGCCGCTCATGCCGTGGAAGTCTTCGTGCAGGCTCTTGCCGGCGTCCTCTTCCAGGTGCGCGCGGGTGATGCCTATGCGGCGGATGGTGCCGTCTTCCAGGGTGATGTCCAGGTGGCCCTTGCCGACGATGGGCAAGTCCATCTGGCTGGTCTGGTAGCCCTTGGGCAGGTCCGGGTAGAAGTAGTTCTTGCGGGCGAAGACGTTGCGCGCGCCGATCTCGGCGTCAATGGCCAGGCCGAACTTGAGCGCCATGCGCACGGCTTCGGCGTTGAGCACCGGCAGGGTGCCGGGCATGCCCAGGTCAACCAGGCTGGCCTGGGTGTTGGGCTCGGCGCCGAAGCTGGTGGCGCTGGCGGAGAAGATCTTCGATTGGGTGCTGAGCTGTGCGTGGATTTCCAGCCCGATCACGGTTTCCCATTGCATGTGTGTCGTCCTCAGAATCCGGCCGGGGCCTGTTTGTGCCAGTCGGTGACCTGCTGGTACTGGTGGGCCACGTTGAGCAGGCGGCCTTCCTGGAAGTAGGGCGCAAGCAGTTGCACGCCCACTGGCAGGCCGTCGACGAAGCCGGCGGGCATGGACAGCCCCGGCAGGCCGGCGAGGTTGGCGGTGATGGTGTAGATGTCTTCCAGGTACTCGGCGACCGGGTCGTTGTTCTTCGCACCCAGTTCCCAGGCCGGGTTGGGCGTGGTCGGGCCGAGGATGACGTCGACATCGGTGAAGGCCGCGACGAAGTCGTTCTTGATCAGGCGGCGGATCTTCTGCGCCTTGAGGTAGTAGGCGTCGTAGTAGCCGGCAGACAGGGCGTAGGTGCCGACCATGATGCGGCGCTTCACTTCGCTGCCGAAGCCTTCGGCGCGGGAGCGCTTGTACAGGTCCATCAGGTCCTTGGGGTCTTCGCAGCGGTGGCCGAAGCGCACGCCGTCGAAGCGCGACAGGTTGGAGCTGGCCTCGGCCGGGGCGATGACGTAGTAGGCCGGGATGGCGTGCTGCATGTTGGGCAGCGAGATGTCCTTGACGGTGGCGCCGAGTTTTTTCAGCTCTTCCACCACGGCCATCACCGCCGCGCCGATGCGCGCGTCGAGGCCGGCGCCGAAGTACTCCTTCGGCAGGCCGATGCGCAGGCCGGCCAGGGGCTGGGCGAGGGTGGCGAGGTAGTCGTCCACCGGGGCGTCGACGCAGGTGCTGTCCTTCGGATCGAAGCCGGCGATGGCGCCGAGCATCAGGGCGCAGTCCTCGGCGGTGCGGGCCAGCGGGCCGCCCTGATCGAGGCTGGAGGCGTAGGCCACCATGCCCCAGCGCGAGACGCGGCCGTAGGTGGGCTTGATGCCGGTGAGGTTGGTGAAGGCGGCGGGCTGGCGGATCGAGCCGCCGGTGTCGGTGCCGGTGGCGGCGGGCACCAGGCGCGCGGCGACGGCGGCGGCAGAACCACCGGAGGAGCCGCCGGGCACGCGGTTCAGCGCCCAGGGGTTCTTCACCGGGCCGTAATGGCTGGACTCGTTGGAGGAGCCCATGGCGAACTCGTCCATGTTCAGCTTGCCGAGGGTGACGGCGCCGGCGGCCTTGAGCTTCTCGACCACGGTGGCGTCATAGGGCGCGGTGAAGTTGTCGAGCATCTTCGAGCCGCAGCTGGTGCGCACGCCCTGGGTGCAGAACAGGTCCTTGTGGGCGATGGGCGCACCGAGCAGGGCGCCGTTCTCGCCGGCGGCGCGACGGGCGTCGGCGGCGCGCGCCTGTTCCAGGGCCTGGTCGGCGGTGACGGTGATGAAGCTGTTGAGTTGCGGGTCGAGGGCCTGGATGCGCGCCAGCAGGGCGCTGCTCAGTTCCTCGGAGGAGAATTCCTTGGCGGCCAGCGCGCGGGCGATCTCGGCCAGGGTCAATTGATGCATGGGGTAACCCTTTTCCTTAGTCGATGACTTTAGGCACGAGGTAGAGGCCGTTCTCGACGGCCGGCGCGATGGCCTGGTAGGCGTCGCGATGGTTTTCCTCGGTCACCTGGTCAGCGCGCAGGCGCTGGGTGGCTTCGAGGGGGTGGGCCAGCGGCTCGACGCCGTCGGTGTCCACGGCCTGCATCGCGTCGATCAGGCCGAGGATGTTGTTCAGGGTCTCGGTGGTACGCGGGATATCGCCTTCGTTCAGGCCCAGTCGGGCCAGGCGGGCGATCTTTTCCACGTCGGAGCGTTCAAGCGCCATCGGGTTCTCCAACTGAAAATGCGGTGGCCGCCAGGGGCATCCGACCGGGTGGGAAGAGGGTCGGGAACGGTACCGCGAACGGGCGGTCAAAGGCCGCGATGATGGGCCCGGAGGCCCGGAAAAACCGGCAATTTAGCACAACGCCTGCCTTGCCCAAAATCCCTGCCGTTGTTAGAGTTTGCCGCACTTTTTTACCCACGCGTCGCCTAGGGTCCCTCTCCCATGTTCAAGAAGCTGCGTGGCATGTTTTCCAGTGATCTGTCGATCGACCTGGGCACTGCCAATACCCTCATTTATGTGCGCGAACGCGGCATCGTCCTGAACGAGCCGTCCGTTGTCGCGATCCGCAACCACGGCAACCAGAAGAGCGTCGTGGCCGTCGGTACCGAAGCCAAGCGCATGCTCGGTCGTACTCCCGGCAATATTTCCGCCATCCGCCCGATGAAAGACGGCGTGATCGCTGACTTCAGCGTCTGCGAGAAGATGCTGCAGTACTTCATCAACAAGGTTCACGAGAACAGCTTCCTGCAGCCCAGCCCCCGTGTGCTGATCTGCGTACCGTGCAAGTCGACCCAGGTCGAGCGCCGTGCCATCCGTGAATCCGCCCTGGGCGCTGGTGCCCGCGAAGTGTTCCTCATCGAAGAACCCATGGCCGCGGCGATCGGTGCCGGCCTGCCGGTCGAGGAAGCCCGTGGTTCCATGGTCGTCGACATCGGCGGCGGCACCACCGAGATCGCCCTGATCTCCCTGAACGGGGTGGTCTATGCCGAATCCGTACGTGTGGGCGGCGACCGTTTCGACGAGTCCATCGTCACCTACGTGCGCCGCAACTACGGCAGCCTGATCGGCGAATCCACCGCCGAGCGCATCAAGCAGGAAATCGGCACCGCCTTCCCCGGTGGCGAGGTCCGCGAGATCGACGTCCGTGGCCGCAACCTCGCCGAGGGCGTGCCGCGCAGCTTCACCCTGAACTCCAACGAAGTGCTCGAAGCGCTGCAGGAATCCCTGGCGACCATCGTCCAGGCGGTCAAGAGCGCGCTGGAGCAATCCCCGCCGGAACTGGCCTCCGACATCGCCGAGCGTGGCCTGGTGCTGACCGGCGGTGGCGCCCTGCTGCGTGACCTGGACAAGCTGCTCTCCCAGGAAACCGGTCTGCCGGTGATCGTCGCCGAGGACCCGCTGACCTGCGTGGCCCGTGGTGGCGGCCGTGCCCTGGAAATGATGGATCGCCACGCGATGGACCTGCTCTCCACCGAGTAAGGTCGGAGAGCCATTGCGCCCCACATAGGAGCGGCCCATCAAACCGCTATTCGCCAAGGGACCCTCGCTCGGCGTGCGCCTGCTGGCGTTCGCCGTGCTGTCCGCCGCCCTGATGGTGGTGGATGCGCGCTTCGAGACCCTCAAGCCCGTTCGCAGCCAACTGGGATCGGTCCTGACGCCCTTCTATTGGCTGGCGGACCTGCCTGTGCGCGTGTGGGATGGCATCAGTGACCAGTTCACCAGCCGCAGCGTGCTCATCGCCGAGAACGAGAAGCTCAAGGCCGAGGCCCTGCTGATGCAGCGCCGACTGCAGAAGCTGGCGGCCCTCACCGAGCAGAACGTGCGCCTGCGCGAGCTGCTCAACTCCTCCGCTCTGGTGGACGAGAAGGTGCTGGTGGGGGAGTTGATCGGCGTCGACCCCAACCCCTTCACCCACCGCATCCTCATCGACAAGGGTGAGAAGGATGGTGTGTTTCTCGGTCAGCCGGTGCTCGATGCCCGGGGCCTGATGGGGCAGGTGGTGGAAGTCATGCCTTACACCTCCCGCGTGCTGCTGCTCACCGACACCACCCACAGCATCCCGGTGCAGGTGAACCGAAACGGCCTGCGCGCCATTGCCAGCGGCACCGGTAACCCGGAGCGCCTGGAGTTGCGCCATGTGGCCGACACGGCCGACATCAAGGAAGGCGACCTGCTGGTGAGTTCCGGCATGGGTCAGCGCTTCCCGGCAGGCTACCCGGTGGCCACCGTCAAGGAAGTGATCCACGACTCTGGCCAGCCCTTCGCCATCGTCCGCGCGGTGCCCACTGCCGCCCTCAACCGCAGCCGTTACGTGCTGCTGGTATTCACTGACACCCGGAGCCCCGAGGAGCGTGCCAACGCCGCTGCCGAGGCCCAGGAAGCCGCTGACCGCGAGGCCGCCAGCAAGGCCGCTCAGCCCCAGGGCGCTGCGCAGCCGGCACCGGCTGCGGCACCTGCTGCATCCCCGGCGCCGGCAGCCGCTCCCGCTGCGCCTGCCCAGGCGGCTCCCGCTTCCCGAGGCAACCACTGATGGCCACTGCGCGCCCCCGCAATGGCTGGGTGATCGGCTTCAGCCTGCTGGTCTCCCTGCTGCTCAGCGTTGCACCGATGCCCAGTTTCATGGAGGTCGGTCGCCCGCTGTGGCCCGCCCTGCTGCTGACCTACTGGACCCTGGCGCTGCCCCAGCGCGTGGGCATGACCACCGCCTGGATCGTCGGCATCGCCCAGGATGTGCTCTACGGCTCGCTGCTGGGGCAGAACGCCCTGGTGCTGGCCCTGGTCACTTTCCTCGTGCTCAATCTTCACCAGCGCCTGCGCATGTTCCCCATGTGGCAGCAGAGCCTGGTGCTGATGGTGGTCTTCGGTCTGGCGCAACTGGTGCAGCTCTGGCTCAACGCCCTCACCGGCAACCGCCCGCCGACCCTCTTGTTCCTTCTGCCCGCCCTGGTGAGCGGGCTGCTCTGGCCCTGGATCTTCGCCGCCATGCGCGGCCTGAGTCGGCGCCTCAACGTCCACTGATCGCCTTGCGGCCATGCCGCGGGGCCTTCTCGACATGGAGAAGTCTGCATGGCCACGCTCCACCTGGCCTCCGGATCGCCCCGCCGCCGCGAACTGCTGGCGCAGATCGGCGTTCCCTTCCAGCCCCTGGGCGCTCCCATCGATGAAACCCCGCTGCCCGGTGAATCCGCGCCGGCTTACGTCGAGCGCCTGGCCCGGGAAAAGGCCGCCGCCGGCCTGGCAGCGCTGGGTGCTGCGAGCGACGGCCACTGCGTACTGGGTGCCGACACTGCCGTGGTGCTGGACGGTCGCATCCTCGGCAAGCCCCTGGACCGCGAGGACGCGCTGGCCATGTTGGCCGCGCTCTCCGGGCGCGAACACCAGGTGCTCACCGCCGTGGCCCTGATCGACAGCTCCCGCTGCCTCTCCCGTCTGGTGACCAGTCAGGTGCGCTTCCGCGACATCTCCCCGGCCGAGCGCGAGGCCTACTGGGCCAGCGGCGAGCCCAGCGACAAGGCCGGTGGCTATGCCATCCAGGGCCTGGGGGCGGTCTTCGTCGCCGATCTGCAGGGCAGCTATTCCGCCGTGGTCGGGCTACCGTTGCTGGAAACGGCGGAACTACTCGGGCAGTTCGGCATTCCTTGTTGGCAGCGCCTCAGGTAGGTTTTCAGCATGAGCGAAGAGATTCTGATCAATATCACGCCGATGGAATCGCGCGTGGCGGTGGTGGAGAACGGCGTGCTGCAGGAAGTGCACGTCGAGCGTACCCAGCGTCGCGGCATCGTCGGCAACATCTACAAGGGCAAGGTGGTGCGTGTGCTGCCGGGCATGCAGGCGGCTTTCGTCGACATCGGCCTGGACCGTGCCGCCTTCATCCACGCCTCGGAAATCTCCACCCGCGAAGGCACCGCGGTGGAGAACATCAGCGCGCTGGTCCATGAGGGGCAGAGCCTTGTGGTGCAGGTCACCAAGGACCCCATCGGCACCAAGGGCGCACGCCTGACCACCCAGTTATCGATCCCCTCGCGCTACCTGGTGTACATGCCGCGTACCGCCCATGTGGGCATCTCCCTGAAGATCGAGGACGAAGCCGAGCGTGAGCGCCTCAAGCAGGTGGTGGCCGATTGCGTGGCTGCCGAGGGCATCGAGGAAGCCGGTGGCTTCATCCTGCGCACGGCTGCCGATGGTGCCCGCCGTGAAGATATCCTGGTGGACATCCGCTACCTGCGTCGCCTCTGGGAGCAGATTTCCGGGCAGATGCAGACCGCCTCCACTCCCTCGGTGATCTACGAGGACCTGAGCCTGGCCCTGCGCACCGTGCGTGATCTGGTGAATCCGCGCATCGAGAAGATCCGCATCGACTCCCGCGAGACCTTCCAGAAGGTCACCCAGTTCGTCGACGAGCTGATGCCCGAGATCGCCGACCGCCTGGAGCACTACCCCGGCGAGCGGCCGATCTTCGATCTGTACGGCGTCGAGGACGAAATCCAGAAGGCCCTGGAGCGCAAGGTGCTGCTCAAGTCCGGCGGCTACCTGATCATCGACCCCACCGAGGCGATGACCACCATCGACGTGAACACCGGTGCCTTCGTCGGTCACCGGACCCTGGAAGAGACCATCTTCAAGACCAACCTCGAGGCCGCCACCGCCATTGCCCGCCAACTGCGCCTGCGCAACCTCGGCGGGATCATCATCATCGACTTCATCGACATGGAAGACGAGGAGCACCAGCGGCAGGTCCTGCGGACCTTGGAGAAGCAGCTGGAGCGCGACCACGCCAAGACCAACATCATCGGCATCACCGAACTCGGCCTGGTGCAGATGACCCGCAAGCGCACCCGCGAAAGCCTCATGCAGAACCTCTGCGAGCCCTGCCCGAGCTGTCAGGGGCGCGGCATGCTGAAGACGCCGGAAACCATCTGCTACGAGATCTTCCGCGAAATCCTCCGCGAGGCCCGCGCCTACCAGGCCGAGGGCTACCGAGTGCTGGCCAACCAGAAGGTGGTGGACCGCCTGCTGGACGAGGAGTCCGGCAATGTCGCCGACCTGGAGGCCTTCATCGGGCGCACCATCAAGTTCCAGGTCGAGGCCATGTATTCCCAGGAGCAGTACGATGTCGTCCTGCTCTGAGGGCCCCCGCTGAATGGCGCGCCAGGGTCTGCTACTGGTCACCCTCCTAAGAACCCTCCTGGCCCTCTGTGCACTGGGGCTGGTGTTGGCCGCGCTCTATGTCAGCCTCGGTCGGCAGCTGGTGCCGATGGTGGCCGAATACCGCGACGACCTGCGCACCCGCGCCAGCGATGCCTTGGGCCAGGATGTCGAGATCGGTGCCCTGGAAGGCAGCTGGCAGGGCTTTGCACCCGTGGTGGTGGCCCGTGACGTGGTCATCGGCCAGGGCGACGAGGTGCTGCGGCTGGATCAGGTCCGACTGGTGCCGGATGTGCTCGGCAGCCTCCTGCAGCGTGCGCCCAGGCTGGCCAGCATCGAACTAGACGGCCTGAACCTGCAGGTGGTGCAGGATGAAAGCGGCCATTGGGCCGTCGCGGGCATGCCGGCCCGCCCCGATTCCCCCGCGCTGCGTCCCGCCCAGTTGATCCAGGGTTTCCAGTCCGTGGGGCGGTTCGCGCTGGTCAACAGCCAGGTCACCGTTCAGCCCTGGCAGCAGCAGCCGGTGACCTTCACCTATGTGGAGGCAGCGCTTTCCGGTAGCGCATCGTCCCAGCAACTGGAGGGGCGCCTGGTGCTGGCCGATGGGCAGCCCCTGAGCCTGCGTCTGGATACCCGCCTGGACCCCGAGGACTGGCTGGCCAGCGAAGCCCGTGCCTACCTGAGCCTGCCTCAGACCGATTGGGCCCGCTGGCTGCCCCAATCGCTCGCCAGCGACTGGCGCTTGAGCAAGGTGCTGGGCGGCGGTGAACTGTGGGCGGAGTGGGCCCGTGGCGAGCTGCGCCGTGCGGTGAGTCGGTTGCGGATCGGTGAGCTGAAAGGCGGCCGCCGCGACCAGGCAGCCGTGACCCTCCAGGACCTCGCGGTGGACGCCTATTTCGACCGCACCGCTTCCGGCATGAGACTGCAGTTGGACTCCCTGGCCATGACCGTGGGCGAACAGCGCTGGGGCGGCGTGCACCTGCTGGCCGAAGAGGGCGGCAGCGACGGCGCGCGGGAGTGGCGTGTGCGCGCTGACCGCATTGACCTGCAACCCTTGGTGCCCCTGGTCAAGGGGCTTGCGCCCCTCAACGACCTGGCGCGGGAACTGGTGGACGGCCTCGACCCCAAGGGCGCCCTGCGCAACGTACAGGCCACCTGGCGCCCGGATGCCCCTCTCGGTCAACGTCTGACCTACAGCACCAACCTGGAACGCCTCAGCTTCGGCGCTGTGCGCGGTGCGCCGGCGGCGGAGAACGTCAGTGGCAGCCTGACTGGCAGCCTGGCTGGCGGCGAGCTGCGTCTGGACGCCGATGATTTCGCCCTGCACCTCGACGATCTGTTCCCCAAGCCCTGGTACTACCGCGAAGCCCACGCCCGGCTGACCTGGACGCTGGACGAGCAGGCTTTCACCCTGGCTGCCCCCTATCTGCGGGTGGAAGGCGAGGAGGGCCATATCGCCGGGGACTTCCTCATCCGCCTGCTGCGCGACCCTGACGGCGAGGACTACATGGACCTGCGCGTCGGTCTCAGCCAGGGCGATGCGCGTTTCACCGAGAAATACCTGCCGACCCTGTCCCCCGGCCTCAGCCCGGAGCTGGCGGGGTGGCTCAAGCGTTCCATCAAGGGCGGCAGCATCGACGAAGGCTTCTTCCAGTACCAGGGCTCCTTGCGGAACGCCTCGCCGCCGGAGGCGCGCTCCATCAGCCTGTTCTTCAAGGTGCGTGACGCCCAGCTTGATTACCAGCCCGGCTGGCCGACCCTGGCTGAGGCCCGCGGTGACGTGTTCGTCGAGCACACCGGCGTGCGGGTGCGGGTACCCAGCGGCCGCATCCTCGACAGCCAGGTCAGTGACGTCCACGCCGACGTGCCCCACGTGGACAGCGGCAAGGTACCTCATCTCAAGCTGAGCGCCCGACTCGACAGCAGCTTCACTGACGCTTTGAAGATCCTCCAGCAGGCACCGACTCCCGCCGCGCAGATCATGGCCGGCTGGCAGGGCGAAGGCACCCTGGACGGCAACCTGGACCTGGACATCCCCCTGGCGAAGGCTGGCGGTGAGCCCCGTGTGGTGGTCGACCTGGCCACCCAGGACGCGCGCCTGCGCTTCTCCATTCCCAGCCTCGAACTCAGCGCCCTGAACGGTGCCTTCCGCTACGACACGGCCAGCGGTCTGAGTGGCAAGGACATCCGTGCCCGGGTCTTCGGTCGCGACGTCGTTGCCCGTGCCACGGCCGAAGGCCGCAAGGGGCAGGCGCGCAGCCGCATCCAGGCCAATGGCGTGGTGGCGCTGAAGGACCTGACCAACTGGCTCGGTGTCAATCGCCCGTTGCCGGTCAGCGGCGCGGTGCCCTATCGGCTCGACCTGCTGCTGGACGGCAAGGACAGTCAACTGAAAGTGGATTCGTCCCTCAAGGGCGTGGCCATCGACCTGCCGGCGCCCTTCGGCAAGTCTGCCGAGACTGTGCGTGACAGCCAGTGGCGCATGACCCTGGATGGCGCCGAACGCCGTTACTGGTTCCAGTACGCCGACCTTGCCGATCTGACGCTGGCGGCTCCTGCGAACGATTTCTCCGGCGCCCGTGGCGAGCTGATGCTCGGCTCCGGGCGTGCCGTGCTGCCCACCACCCGTGGCGTGCGCGTGCGCGGCGTGCTGGATGACCTCGACCTGGATGCCTGGCAGGCCGTGCGCCAGCGTTACGCCGAGAAGGATGCCGGCAATGCCGTCGGCTTGCTGCAAAGTGCCGACCTGCGCATCGGCCGGTTCAGCGGCATGGGGCTGGAGTTGCAGGACTTCCGCGTTGGCCTGCAGCGGGGTGAAGCGGCCTGGAAGGTGGACCTGGACAGCGACCTGCTGCAGGGCGCCATCAGCCTGCCGGACGCTCAGGGTGCACCGGTGGTACTGGACCTGGCGCGTCTGCGCCTGCCCAAGCCGGCCGACGACAAGGCCGATACCCCTGGTCCCGACCCGCTCAAGGATCACGACCCCCGTTCCCTGCCCGCGCTGGACGTGCGCATCGCCCAGGTTCAGCTTGGCGATGAGCCACTGGGGGCCTGGTCGTTCAAGGCACGTCCAGTGGCCAGAGGCACCCAGTTCAGCGAGCTGTCGCTGGACCTCAAGGGGCTGCACATCGACGGTACCCTTGGCTGGGAGGGCAGCGTGGACGCCAGCAGCACTTGGTACAAGGGGCGCCTGGAAGGCAAGAACCTCGCCGACGTGCTGCTGGCCTGGAAGTACGCGCCCACCGCCACCAGCGAGCGCTTCCGTCTAGATGTGGACGGGCGCTGGCCCGGCTCGCCGGCCTGGGTCAGCCTGAAGCGCTTCAACGGTTCCCTCGATGCCGCGCTGCGCAAGGGGCAGTTCGTCGAGGCCGACGGCAGTGCCCAGGCCCTGCGAGTGTTTGGCCTGCTCAACTTCAACTCCATCGGCCGCCGCCTGCGCCTGGACTTCTCCGACCTGCTGGGCAAGGGCCTGGCCTACGACCGGGTGAAGGGCGTGCTGGAGGGCACCGACGGGGTCTTTGTGACCCGCAAGCCCATCGTGCTCGAAGGGCCCTCCAGCGGGCTGGAGCTCAATGGCACCCTGGACATGGCCCACGAGAGCATCGACGCCAAGCTGCTGGTGACCCTGCCGGTGACCAACAACCTGCCGCTTGCCGCACTGATCGTCGGCGCCCCGGCCATTGGCGGTGCGTTGTTCGTGGTGGACAAGCTGCTGGGGGACCGGGTCGCCCGCTTCGCCAGCGTGCAGTACAAGGTGCGCGGCCCCCTGCAGGACCCGAAGTTCACCTTCGACAAGCCGTTCGAGAAACCCGATTCATGACGGGCCGTTGCATGGCCGTTGTCGTACGCCGGAGGACGCCATGGAGTTCGCGGTAATCCAGATGACCAGCCAGGACGATGTCCTGGCCAACCTCGACGCCGCTCGGCGCCTGCTGGCCGACGCGGCAGGGCAGGGCGCGCGCCTGGCCGTGCTGCCGGAGAACTTCGCCGCCATGGGCCGGCGCGACCTGGCTCGGTTGGGCCAGGCCGAGGCCCGTGGCGAAGGGCCGATCCTGCCCTGGTTGAAACAGACCGCTCGCGACCTCAGGTTATGGATCGTGGCCGGCACCTTGCCGCTGCCACCCGAAGGCTGCCCGGACGCCAAGCCCAACGCCTGCTCGCTGCTGGTGGATGAGCACGGCGAGCGGGTCGTGCGCTACGACAAGATCCACCTGTTCGATGTGGACGTGGCCGATGCGCGGGGGCGCTATCGCGAGTCCGACGACTACGCCTTCGGCGACCACGTGGTGCTGGCCGATACGCCGGTCGGGCGCCTGGGGCTGACGGTCTGCTATGACCTGCGTTTCCCCGAGCTGTACGGCGCATTGCGCGAGGCCGGGGCCGAGTTGATCACCGCGCCGTCGGCGTTCACGGCGGTTACTGGTGCGGCACATTGGGAGGTGCTGGTGCGCGCCCGCGCCATAGAGACCCAGTGTTACCTGCTGGCGGCCGGGCAGGGCGGCGTTCATCCGGGGCCACGGGAAACCCATGGGCATTCGGCTATCGTCGATCCATGGGGGCGTGTCCTGGCCGAGGTCGGAAAGGGTGAGGCGGTGCTGCTGGCCCGGCGCGATGCCGAGGAGCAGCGGGCGATCCGCCAACGAATGCCGGTGACGGCACACAGACGATTCAAGACGCCGGCCGAACCCGCGCCGGTGCTTACGGAGTAGCTATGAGCCAGATGTTGTTATCCGTCAGTGACCGCCTGCTGGCACCGGGCGGCCTTGCCATCGAGCAGTTGCAGGGTGTCCTCGGCGAGGTGGCCGGTCCGGGCATCGATGCCGCCGACCTGTATTTCCACGGGCTGGTTTCCGAGTCCTGGGTGCTGGAAGACGGCATCGTCAAGGACGGCAGCTTCCACCTCGACCAGGGCGTGGGCGTGCGTGCCCAGTCCGGCGAGAAGACCGGCTTCGCCTACAGCAACGCCATCACCCCCGAGGCGCTGAGCCAGGCGGCCCGCGCGGCCCGCTCCATCGCCCGGGCCGGGCAGCAGGGTCGCGTGCAGGCATTCGCCAGCCCCGAAGTGGCCCGGCTCTATGCGCCGGACAGCCCGCTGGACGTGATCAGCCGTGCCGAGAAGGTCGCGCTGCTGCAGCGCATCGACCAGGCCACCCGCGCGCTCGACCCGCGCATCAAGCAGGTCACCGTGAGCATGGCGGGGGTCTGGGAGCATGTGCTGGTGGCCGCCAGCGACGGCAGCCTGGGCAGCGATGTGCGCCCGCTGGTGCGTTTCAACGTCAGTGTGATCGTCGAGCAGAACGGTCGCCGCGAGCGCGGCGGACATGGTGGCGGCGGGCGGACCGACTACCGCTACTTCCTCCAGGAAGACCGCGCCATGGGCTACGCCCGCGAGGCGCTGCGCCAGGCGCTGGTGAACCTGGAAGCGGTGCCGGCACCGGCCGGTACGCTGCCGGTGGTGATGGGTGCCGGCTGGTCCGGCGTGCTGCTGCACGAGGCGGTGGGCCACGGCCTGGAAGGTGATTTCAACCGCAAGGGCAGTTCGGCCTACAGCGGCCGCATCGGCGAGAAGGTCGCCTCCAGCCTGTGCACCATCGTCGATGACGGCACCCTGGCCGGTCGCCGTGGTTCGCTGAGCGTGGACGACGAAGGCACCCCGACCCAGTGCACCACGCTGATCGAGAACGGCGTGCTCAAGGGCTACATGCAAGACAAGCTCAATGCGCGGCTGATGGGTGTGGCGCCCACCGGCAACGGCCGTCGAGAGTCCTACGCGCACCTGCCGATGCCGCGCATGACCAACACCTACATGCTGGCGGGTGAAAGCGACCCGGAAGAAATCATCGCCTCGGTCCAACGCGGCATCTACTGCGCCAACCTCGGCGGTGGTCAGGTGGACATCACCAGCGGCAAGTTCGTGTTCTCCACCAGCGAGGCGTATTTGATCGAGAACGGCAAGATCACCGCGCCGGTGAAGGGCGCGACGTTGATCGGCAACGGGCCGGAGGCGATGAGCCGGGTGTCCATGGTGGGCAACGACCTGGCGCTGGACAGCGGTGTGGGGACATGTGGCAAGGACGGGCAGTCGGTGCCCGTGGGCGTTGGTCAGCCGACGCTGAAGATCGACGCGATCACTGTGGGAGGCACCGGCGCCTGATGCGGCGCGGTGCTACGGGCCGTAGGCCCCGGCATGGCCGGGGTGCGGGCCCGTGGCGGTCTTCAGCGCAGGCCGCGCTGGATTTCGTCCAGCTCGCGGATGTACTTGAAGACCTTGCGTGCGGCGGCGGGCGGTTTGTTGCGGGCCGCTTCGTGCTGGGCATGGCGGATCAGGCCGCGCAGGTGCTGGCGGTCGGTGTCCGGGTAGTCGGCCACGAAGGCTTCGAGGGTTTCGTCGTCGCCGGCGATCAGGCGATCACGCCAGCGCTCGAGGCTGTGGAAGCGCTCGTTGTATTCGCGGGTGGTGTTGTCGACCTGGTCCACCATGGCGACGATGGCCTCGACATCCTGCTCGCGCATCAGCTTGCCGATGTACTGCAGGTGGCGTTTGCGGGCGATGTGAGCCTTGTGCTTGGGCGCCTCGATCAGGGCCTTGCGCAGCGCATCGGTGAGCGGGAGCTTGTCCTGCATGTCGGGCTTGAGGGTGGTCAGGCGTTCGCCCAGGTCCTGCAGGGCCTGCAGCTCGCGTTTGACCTGGGACTTGCTCTTCTCTCCGGAGAAGTCATCGTCGAGATATTCAGGCATGGGGGTGGTCCAGTGGAAAACGCCGCCATGATAACCAGTCGGAGGGGGATTGTCCGTCCCGGCTGGCGCCGCGTTCGCGGCGGGTGGGGCAGGGTGCGCGGCGCCCGCCCCGTCGAAACGGGTTTGAGAAATCGGAGTGGCTATGAGTGACGTACAAGGTGTTGGCCCGCAGGCCCTTCCGGAGCTGCAGGCGCAGGTAGAGCGCATCATCGCCGAGGCCGCCCGTCAGGGCGCGACGGCCTGCGAGGTTGCGGTGTCGATGGAACAGGGGTTGTCCACCACGGTGCGCCAGCGCGAGGTGGAGACGGTGGAGTTCAACCGTGATCAGGGTTTCGGCATCACCCTTTATGTGGGGCAGCGCAAGGGCTCGGCGAGCACCTCGGCCAGCGGCGAGGATGCCATTCGCGAGACCGTGGCGGCGGCCCTGGCGATTGCCAAGCACGCCTCGGAAGACGACTGCGCGGGGCTGGCCGACCCGGCCCTGATGGCTCGCGACCTGCCGGAGCTGGACCTCTACCACCCCTGGGCCATCAGCCCGGAGCAGGCGGTGGAGCTGGCGCTCACTTGCGAGGCAGCGGCCTTCGATGCCGATCCGCGCATCACCAATGCCGACGGCACCACCCTCAGCACCCACCAGGCCTGCCGCGTGTACGGCAACAGCCATGGCTTCGTCGGGGGCTACGCCAGCACCCGCCACAGCCTGAGCTGCGTGATGATCGGCGGTAGCGAAGGCCAGATGCAGCGCGACTACTGGTACGACGTGAACCGCATTGGCACCCAACTGGCGGACCCGGCGAGCATCGGTCGCCGCGCCGCCGAGCGTACCGTCAGCCGCCTGGGGGCCCGGGCGGTACCCACCTGCGAGGTGCCGGTGCTGTTCGCGGCGGAGCTGGCCACGGGGCTGTTCGGCAGCTTCCTGTCGGCCATTTCCGGCGGCAACCTGTACCGCAAGTCTTCCTTCCTGGAGGGCGCGCTGGGCCAGCGCCTGTTCCCCGAATGGCTGAGCATCGACGAGCGCCCGCACATCCCGCGCGCCATGGCCAGTGCAGCGTTCGACAACGATGGCCTGGCCACCTACGCCAAGCCGTTCGTGGAGAAGGGCGACCTGGTGTCCTATGTGCTGGGCACCTATTCCGGGCGCAAGCTCGGCCTGCCGAGCACGGCCAATGCCGGCGGAGTGCACAACCTGTTCGTCAGCCATGGCCCGGAAGACCAGAAGGCGCTGCTGCGCCGCATGGGGCGTGGCCTGCTGGTGACGGAGCTGATGGGACAGGGGCTGAACATGGTCACCGGTGATTATTCCCGTGGTGCGGCCGGCTACTGGGTGGAGAATGGCGAGATCCAGTTCCCGGTGCAGGAAGTGACCATCGCCGGCAACCTGAAGGATATGTTCCGCCAGATCCTCGCTGTGGGCTCCGACCTGGAGATGCGCGGCAACATCCGCACTGGCTCGGTGTTGATCGAGCGGATGACTGTTGCTGGCAGCTGATCGCTTCTACATGCTCCGTCCCTGAGAACGCGCCCAATGGGCGCGTTTTCGTTTCTTTTCCCGCTTTTTCAAGCGCTTTCATCGAAACGCGGCCCACGGCTGGCGTGCGGGCTCGCACAACGGCGCCTGGTAATTATCTCTAAATATTATTATTCTCATTCGCGAATGATTTTCGTTAGAGGTTTGCCATGCAGTCCTGCCGCGAGGAAAACCCGGCTACCGCCCGCTGGCGCTCGACCGGCCTGCGCATCCGCTGCGCGCTGTGTCCGGATGAGCCGCGCCTGCTGGTGCGTTACCTGAACGAGGCCCGGCAACTGGCCGAGCGCCAAGGCGCCTCGCCCTGGCGCATCTTCGAGGCCTGCCTCGACCTGCTGCTGCGCAGCGCGGAAGACCGCGCGCTCCCGGCCCACTGGCGGGCGCAGTGCCTGGACTACGCCTACCTCCCCCTGCAGGAGCTGCGCCACCACGCGCGCAGCTCTGCCCTGCAGCGCCGCCTTCGCGCGCTGCAATGGCGCCTGGCGACCCTGGACCTGGCGCCGTCCCTCCGTTACCACGATCCCGAAGAAGGAGCCCAGCGTGACTGACACCCGAATCGAACGCGACAGCATGGGCGAGCTGGCCGTGCCCGCCCATGCCCTCTATGGCGCTCAGACCCAGCGGGCAGTGAACAACTTCCCGGTATCCGGCCTGCGGATGCCGGCACCCTTCATCCGTGCCCTGATCCTGGCCAAGGCGGCTGCGGCCCGCGCCAACGTGGAACTGGAGCAGATCAGCCCGGCCATGGGCGATGCCATCGTGGGGGCCTGCCAGGAGCTGCTGGCTACGGACTTCATGGCGCACTTCCCGGTGGATGTTTTCCAGACCGGCTCCGGCACCAGTTCCAACATGAACGCCAACGAGGTGATCGCCACGTTGGCCGGGCGCCTGCTCGGCGAGCCCGTCAGCCCCAACGACCATGTGAACTGCGGGCAGAGCAGCAATGATGTGATTCCCTCCAGCATCCACATCAGTGCGGCCATCGAACTCACCGAGGGCCTGCTGCCGGCGCTGGGTCATCTGCTGCAGGTGCTGTGTGAGAAGTCCCTGGCGGTCCGTCCTTATGTGAAGACCGGGCGTACCCACCTGATGGATGCCATGCCGGTGCGCATGAGCCAGGTGCTCGACGGCTGGGCACAGCAGGTGCAAAGCAACATCGAGCACCTGCGTGGGCTGCTGCCGAGCCTGCAGCAACTGGCCCAGGGCGGCACGGCGGTGGGCACCGGGATCAACGCCCATCCGCGTTTTGCCGAACGTTTCTGCGATGAGCTGAATACCCTGACTGCTCTGCACTTTGTCCCAGGCAGCAACTTCTTCGCCCTGATCGGCTCCCAGGACACTGCGGTGGCCTTGTCCGGGCAGTTGAAGACGGTGGCCGTGTCGCTGATGAAGATTGCCAACGACCTGCGCTGGATGAACTCGGGGCCGCTTGCCGGACTGGCAGAAATCGAGCTGGAGGCCCTGCAGCCGGGCTCTTCGATCATGCCGGGAAAGGTCAACCCGGTGATTCCGGAAGCGACGGCGATGGTGGCCGCCCAGGTGATCGGCAACGACGCCGCCATCACCCTGGCGGGGCAGTCCGGCAACTTCGAACTGAACGTGATGCTGCCGCTGGTGGCCCATAACCTGCTGGGCAGCCTGCAGGTGCTCACCACCAGCAGCCGCCTGCTGGCGGACCGCGCCGTGGCGAGCTTCACCGTCAACCAACCGAAGCTGAAGGAAGCGCTGTCGCGCAACCCCATCCTGGTGACGGCGCTGAATCCCATCATCGGTTACCTGAAGGCGGCGGAAATCGCCAAGCAGGCCTACCGCGAGGGACGCCCGGTGATCGATGTGGCCGAGGAGCACACCGCGCTGTCCCGGGGCGAACTGGAGCAGTTGCTCAACCCCGAGAAACTCACCGAGGGCGGCCTCTAACCGCCCCACCGGGCGCCACTCCGGTGGCGCTCCTGTCCTGGAGGTGTCGCATGGAATATTGGAAACGCATCATCACGGCGGGCAACCGCTATTTCCAAGAAGGGGACTGGATCGAGGCGCGCGAGCTTTACCTGCGCGCGCTCGCTCAGGCGCAGATGTTGCTGGAGCGCTGGCCGGAGCCGGCCGAGGCGGTATCGGCACTGGTGGTTTCGTACCACAACCTGGGCGATCTGCACCTGATGCTGGAGCAGCCGGAAGAAACCGCAGAGTACCTCTGTGCCTGCCACGAGCGGCTGCTGCAACTGGTGTATGACGCGCGCCAGCCGCAGGACCTGCGGGAGATGGCGCAGCGCCACAGTGGGCGGACCTACGCCACGCTGATGCACTTCATCCAGGAGCACGGTACCTACCCGCGCACCGATCGTTTGCTGGATGGCGGCACCCCCGTCGCCCGTCGGGCACCCGCCATGAGCCGCCATTACCACTGAGAGAGGAACATCCTCCATGCCTTACGTCTTGCCTGCCTTGCCCTATGCCTACGACTCTCTGGAGCCGCACATCGATGCGGCCACCATGGAAATTCACCACAGCAAGCACCACCAGGCCTACGTGAACAACCTGAACGCGGCGCTGGAGGGCAACTCGCTCGGGCATCTGCCGGTGGAGCAGGTGCTGCGTCGCATCGATGAGCTGCCCGAGGCCTTGCGCGTGGCGGTGATCAACAACGGGGGCGGGCATGCGAACCACAGCCTGTTCTGGACCGTGATGTCGCCGTCAGGTGGCGGTGAGCCCGGTGGAACCCTGCGCACGGCCATCGAAGTGGAGCTGGGCAGTTTCGCCGCCTTCAAGGAGGCTTTTACGCAGGCAGCGCTGAGGCGCTTCGGCAGTGGCTGGGCATGGTTGTCGGTAACGCCCGAACGAGGTCTGGTGGTGGAGAGTACCGGTAACCAGGACAGTCCGCTTATGCATGGCAACACGCCGGTGCTGGGGCTGGACGTGTGGGAGCACGCCTATTACCTGCGCTATCAGAACCGCCGACCGGAATACATCGGGGCGTTCTACAACGTGGTGGATTGGGTCGAGGTTGAGCGGCGCTATCGAGAGGCGCTTGCCTGATGGCTGCGCCCTTGCGTGTACCGTTCCTGGCCCGTCGACGGCGGCTGGTGGGGTCGGGCCTGCCCAGCGGCTTGTCGCTTCGGCAGGTGTTGGGTATCGCCCTGGTGTTGATCGGGGCGCTGCTGCTGGGGTGGCGGGCGCTGTTGGCTACCGAGCGGGTGCTGGAGCCGCACCTTTGGCATGCGCTGATGGCTGGGAGCCTCTGTGCCTTGGGCACGGCCGTTGGCGCCCTGCCGGTACTGTGCCTGGGCAGTCTGTCGGCTCGAGCGTCCAATGCCCTGCTTGGTTTCGGGGCCGGTGTGATGCTGGCAGCGACGGTGTTTTCGCTGCTGATGCCAGGACTGGAGGCGGCGGGGCAACTGGGGTTTTCCCGGTGGTCGGCTGGGTTTCTGGTCAGCATTGGCTTGCTATTGGGGGCCAGCGCGCTGTTCGGCCTGGGGCGCTTGCTGCCGGATCACGCGTTACCCGTCGATGCTGGGGCTGGCGTTCGCCTGGCCCCCCGGGTGGTGCTATTCGTGATTGCCATCGTGGTGCACAACATTCCGGAAGGCATGGCGGTGGGGGTGGCGGCTGGAGCGGGTTTGGCCGGTGCTGACAGCCTGGCACTGGGCATTGCCCTGCAGGATCTGCCGGAGGGGCTGATCATTTCCCTGGTACTGGCGGGTGCTGGGATGTCCCGAGGGAAGGCGCTGTTGATTGGCGCTGCATCCGGGTTAGTGGAGCCACTGTTTTCGCTCTTGTGTGCGTGGCTGGTGCAGGTCTCGACCTTGCTGCTGCCGTGGGGCCTGGCCCTGGCTGCGGGTGCAATGCTTTTCGCAGTAACCCACGAGATCATTCCTGAGTGCCATAGGCGAGGACATCCGGTGGCCGGTAGCCTGGGCCTGGCGTTCGGCTTCTGCCTGATGATGGTGCTGGATACGGCGCTGGTGTAGCGAGGGGGGGCTATTCGCCTTCGTCAAACTTGTTGTTGATCAACTCGATCAGGGCGTTGAGGGCTTCGTCCCCCTGGTCCCCTTCGGTGTGCAGGTGAATGGGGGTGCCTTTGCCCGCGGCCAGCATCATCACGGCCATGATGCTCTTGCCGTCCACCAAGCTTTCCGGGGAGCGTCCGACGCGGACCTGGCACGGGAAGCGGCCTGCAACGCCAACGAACTTCGCCGCAGCGCGTGCGTGCAGGCCGAGCTTGTTGCAGATGGTGATTTCACAGGCTGGCATCGCGTGGGGTCCTTATCAGGTGAGGTCGCGGTGGCGAACCTGAACGTTCTTGAGAAGCGGCTTGAGGGTGCGTCCAATGCGCTCGGCGAGGTACACGGAGCGGTGGTGACCGCCGGTGCAGCCGATGGCGATGGTGACGTAGGCACGGTTGCTGGCGGCGAACCGGGGCAGCCATTTGTTCAGGTAGCCGAAGATGTCCTGATACATCTCCTCGACATCGGGCTGGGCGGCCAGGTAGTCGGCGACCACGCTGTCGAGCCCGGAATAGTCCCGTAGGTCGGGCTTCCAGTAGGGATTGGGCAGGCAGCGCACGTCGAAAACCAAATCGGCGTCCACCGGCATGCCGCGCTTGAAACCGAAGGACTCCACCAGGAAGGCGGTGCCGGGCTCGGGCTTGTTGAGCAGGCGCAGCTTGATGGTGTCACGCAGTTGATAGAGGTTCAGGTGTGTGGTGTCGATCTTGAGGTCGGCGAGGTCGGCGATCGGTGCGAGCAGCTTGCTCTCGTCGTGGATGGCCTCGGCCAGGGAGCGATCCTCGGTGGTCAGCGGGTGGCGCCGGCGGGTCTCGGAGAAGCGTTTGAGCAGCGTCTCCTCGTCCGCATCCAGGTACAGCAGGTCGCAGAGGATGTGCTTGGCGCGGGCCTCGGCGAGCAGCTCCGGGAAACGCTGGAGCTGGCTCGGCAGATTGCGGGCGTCGATGGAAACCGCGACCTGCGGGTGAAGCAGTTCGGTGTGCAGCAGTGCACGCTCGGCGAGTTCGGGAAGGAGTCCGGCGGGGAGGTTGTCGATGCAGTAGAAGCCGTTGTCCTCAAGAACGTCGAGGGCTGTGCTCTTGCCGGACCCGGAACGACCACTGACGATGACCAGGCGCATCCCGGTGCCTACTGTGCGTTCTGCACGTCGACGACCACCTGGTACAGATCCTCGCTGTCTCGCGCGTGACGCAGGCGATCCCGAACGTCGCTGCGGTCGAGCATGCTGGCGATCTGGCGCAGCAGCTCAAGGTGTTCATCGGTCGCCGCTTCGGGTACCAGCAGTACGAAGAGCAGGTCCACAGGGGCGCCATCGATGGCGTCGAAATCTACAGGCGCATCCAGGCGCAGCACCGCACTCACCGGTGCTGCGCAGCCCTGAAGGCGACAGTGGGGAATGGCGATGCCGTTGCCGAAGCCGGTCGAGCCGAGTTTTTCTCGGGCCACGAGGCTTTCGAAGATGTCTTGCGAGTCGAGATCCACCAGGTCGCGTGCGACGAGGTTGGCGATCTGTTCCAGCACGCGTTTCTTGCTGCCACCCGGCACGTTCACGAGTGAACGGCCGGGGGTCAGTATTTGCTCAAGTCGGATCATAGGGGAGGGGGTAGGTCAGCGGACGGCCGCGCCCTGCTGGCGGTTGAGCTGCTTTTCCTTGTGCTTGATCAGTTGACGGTCGAGTTTGTCGGTCAGCAGGTCGATGGCGGCGTACATGTCTTCATGCTCGGCGTTGGCGACGACCTCACCACCTGCGATGTGCAGGGTGGCCTCGATCTTCTGCTTCAGCTTTTCGACCTGCATGATCACTTGCACGTTGGTTATCTTGTCGAAGTGGCGCTCCAGGCGTTCGAACTTTTCGATCACGTAGTCGCGCAGGGCGTCGGTCACATCCAGTTGATGTCCACTGATGTTGACTTGCATACCGCTTTCTCCTTATTGCCCGTGTGTAAGAGACAGGCTAACGGGCCTGCCACCGGAACACTTTGGCGTGGATCAATCCGCTCACATCAGTCGCTTGCGTTCGCTGGAAGGCGCGATGCCAAGAGATTCCCTGTACTTGGCGACTGTGCGGCGGGCCACTTGGATACCCTGTGCTTCCAGTAAACCAGCGATCTTGCTGTCGCTCAACGGCTTTTTGGCATTTTCGGCGGCCACCAGTTTCTTGATGATCGCGCGGATCGCGGTGGACGAGCATTCGCCACCTTCGGAGGTGCTGACGTGGCTGGAGAAGAAGTATTTCAGCTCGTAAATGCCACGAGGGGTATGCATGAATTTCTGTGTGGTGACGCGGGAAATCGTGGACTCGTGCATCCCGACTGCTTCGGCGATGTCGTGCAGGACCAGAGGCTTCATGGCCTCATCACCGTACTCGAGGAAGCCACGCTGATGTTCGACGATCTGGGTGGCCACCTTCATGAGGGTTTCGTTGCGGCTCTGCAGGCTCTTGATAAACCAACGTGCCTCTTGCAACTGGTTGCGCATGAACGTGTTGTCCGCGCTGGAGTCGGCACGACGGACGAATCCCGCGTAGTGCGGATTGACGCGCAGACGAGGCACGGCCTCCTGGTTCAATTCGACTAGCCAACGGTCGTTGTGCTTGCGAACGATGACGTCGGGAACGACGTATTCGGGTTCGCTGGCCTCAATCTGCGAGCCTGGGCGTGGATTGAGGGCCTGAATCAGCTCGATGACCTGGCGAAGCTCGTCTTCCTTCAGCTTCATGCGGCGCATCAGCTGGCTGTAGTCGCGGCTACCGAGCAGGTCCAGGTAATCGCCGACGAGGCGCTGTGCTTCGCCCAGCCAGGGCGTCGCGGTCGGCAGTTGGCGAAGCTGCAGCAGCAGGCATTCGCGCAGGTCACGCGCGCCGATACCGGACGGCTCGAACTGCTGGATTCGATTGAGAACGACCTTGACCTCATCCACCTCGATGCCCAGTTCAGGGTCGAAGGACTCGGTGATCTCCTCGAGCGTTTCCTCAAGGTAGCCGTCGTTGTTGATGCAGTCGATGATGGTGACGCCGATCAGCCGGTCTGTGTCAGACATAGGGGCGAGGTTCAATTGCCACAGCAGATGGCTCTGCAGGCTTTCCCCGGCGGAGGTGCGTGAGGTGAAGTCCCACTCGTCATCATCTGAGCTGGGCAGGCTGCTGGCGCTGGTCTGGTAAACGTCTTCCCAGGCGGTATCGACGGGAAGTTCGCTGGGGATACGCTCGTGCCATTCGCCCTCGTCGATGCCCTCGTTGTCGTTGCTGGGCACGGTGGTTTCCTGGAAGCTGGCTTCCTGACCACCGGAGTTGGGCTGCTGCTCGCTTTCCGCCATGGGGTCGGAGTTGTCGAAGTCTTCCCCTTCCTCCTGGCGTTCGAGCATGGGGTTGGACTCCAGCGCTTCCTGGATCTCCTGCTGGAGGTCCAGGGTGGAGAGTTGGAGTAGGCGGATGGCCTGTTGCAGCTGCGGGGTCATCGTCAGCTGCTGGCCCATCTTCAGGACAAGCGATGGTTTCATGGCAGAGGGCTTTGCACCTTATTCGCCGGCGCGTGTGCGCCATCCACTACAGGACGCCGAGGCGCCACCAGGAAGCAAATTATATGCCTGACCTTGAATGATTTTTCCAGCAGGCGCAACGCCCTTCTGGGCTGCAGCGCGCCTCAGAGACGGAATTCGTGCCCCAGGTAGACTTCCTTGACCAGCTGGTTGGCCAGGATTTCCTCAGCGGTGCCTTCGGCGATCAGTTGGCCATCGTTGACGATGTAGGCCGTCTCACAGATGTCCAAGGTTTCGCGAACGTTGTGGTCGGTGATGAGTACGCCGATGCCCTTGTTCTTGAGGTGATGAATGATCTGCTTGATATCGCCCACGGAGATGGGGTCGACGCCAGCGAAGGGCTCGTCCAGCAGGATGAACTTCGGCGCGGTGGCCAGTGCACGGGCGATCTCGACGCGACGACGCTCGCCACCGGAGAGGCTCATGCCGAGGCTGTCGCGAATGTGGCTGATGTGGAACTCCTGCAGCAGGCTTTCCAGCTCGCGGTTTCGCCCTGCGCGGTCCAGGTCTTTGCGGGTTTCCAGGATCGCCATGATGTTGTCCGCCACGCTCAGCTTGCGGAAGATTGAGGCTTCCTGCGGCAGATAGCCGATTCCGGCGCGCGCCCGGCCGTGCATGGGTTGGTGGGTGACATCCTGCTGGTCGATCAGGACACGGCCCTGATCAGCCTTGACCAGGCCTACGATCATGTAGAAGCAGGTGGTCTTGCCTGCACCGTTGGGGCCGAGCAGGCCGACGATCTGGCCGCTTTCGATGGACAGGCTGACGTCACGGACCACCTGGCGGCTCTTGTAGCTTTTGGCCAGGTGCTGGGCTTTGAGGATCGCCATTACTGTGCTTGTCCCGCTTGCTTCTTGGGCTGGATGACCATGTCGATGCGCGGGCGTGGCGTGCCGACGTTGGTGCCGGTGGCACGACCTGCGTTGACGATCTGGCGGCGGGTGTCGTAGACGATCTTCTCGCCTTCGAAGGTATTGCCTTCCTGGATCACCTTCGCCTGGTCGATCAGTACGATGCGCTCGTTGGCGGCGAAGTACTGGATGGTGCGCCCGTAAGCCTTGACGATCTGCTTGTCCGGGGCCGGCTTCTGCTCGTAGTAGGCCGGCTTGCCCACTGAGGTGAACACATCCAGCTCGCCCTGGGCGTTCTGGGTGATGGTCACGGTATCACCGGTGATCTTCAGGGTGCCCTGGGTGATGACCACGTCACCGCGGTAGACCGCAACGCCCTGCTTGTCGTCGAGCTCGGCGCTGTCCGCCTGGACGCGGATAGGCTGGTCGCGATCGCTGGGCAGCGCCCAGGCACTGGCACTTCCGAGTGCGGCGCCCAGGCTGAGCAGTAGGGGGAGGGTTTTAACGAACCTCATGCTGGCCTCTTACGTTGGACAGCAGGAGCATCCTGCCGTCATTCAAGTACGCTTTCATTCCTTGTGCCGTGGTGACCCCGTTGGCGGCGTCGATTTTAACGGCTTGCTCGGTCTGCGCATATTCCTGATCCGGGAACACGGTCAGCCGGCTGGTGGTCAGGACGGTCGGTCGCCCCTTGGGGTCGGTGCGGGCCACGCGGACCTGTTCGATCAATTCCACCTGCTTGCCTTCCGGGCCCACCTCTCCACGTTCGCTCTGAACATGCCAAGGGTAGTCGGTGCCTCGGTAAAGCTGCAGGTCCGGTCTGGTCAGCATCGTCACATCGTTTGCCTTGATGTGTTCGAGTTTGTCTGCCCTCATTTCATAGTGGCGCTTGCCATCTTCCTGAAACTGCACGCTGGTTGCGTTGATGACGTAGAAGTCGATGGTGTTCTCGTCCCCGGCTGGCTGGGCCTGGCGGTCCATGAAGCTCTCGGGGCGGATGTTCCAGTAGCCCAGCGCGATCAGCAGGGCGGCGAGCGGCGCAAGGATCAGGGCGAGGCGAACGTTCTTGTGCATGGGGGACCTACAGGTAGGCGGATTGCGCGGCATCCAGGGTGTCCTGGGCGCGCATGATCAGTTCGCAGAATTCCCGTGCGGCACCTTCACCGCCCTTGGCAGCGGTAACCCCATGGGCATGCTGGCGCACGAAGGCGTCGGCGCTGGCAACGGCCATGCCCAGGCCTACGCGGCGGATCACGGGCAGATCCGGCAGATCGTCACCCAGATAGGCAACCTGGTTGTAGTCCAGGCCCAGTTCGCCCAGCAACTCGTCGAGGACGACCAGCTTGTCCTCGCGGCCCTGGTAGAGATGCTGGATGCCGAGGTTGCGCGCGCGGCGCTCCACCACCGGGGTGCTGCGTCCGGAGATGATGGCTGTGCGTACGCCGGAGTTGATCAGCATCTTGATGCCGTGGCCGTCCAGGGTATTGAAGGTCTTGAACTCGCTGCCATCTGCCAGGAAGTAGAGCTTGCCATCGGTGAGCACGCCATCCACGTCGAAGACCGCGAGGCGGATCGCTTGGGCGCGCTGGTGCAGGTGTTCGCTCATCAGATCACTCCGGCGCGGGTCAGGTCGTGGATATGCAGGGCGCCGATGGGGGTGTCGTTGTCGTCCACCACCACCAGCACGTTGATCTTGTGGTCTTCCATGATCTTCAAGGCCTCGGCCGCCAGCATTTCACCGCGTGCGGTCTTGCCGTGCACGGTCATCACCTCGTCGATGCTCGCCTGGTGCACATCGACGCCCTTGTCGAGGGTCCGGCGCAGGTCGCCGTCGGTGAAGATGCCGGCGAGACGGCCGTCATTCTCCAGTACGATGGTCATGCCGAGCCCCTTGCGGGTCATTTCCAGCAGGGCGTCGCGCAACGAAGTACCGCGGGCGACCCGGGGTAGCGCTTCGCCACTGTGCATGACGTTTTCCACTTTTAGCAGCAGGCGGCGGCCCAGCGCGCCACCCGGGTGCGAGAAGGCGAAGTCTTCGGCGGAGAAGCCGCGTGCCTCCATCAAGGCAATGGCCAGGGCATCGCCAAGCACCAGTGCTGTTGTGGTGGAGGAGGTAGGGGCCAGGTTGAGCGAGCAGGCTTCCTTGTCTACCCTCGCATCCAGGCGTGCCTCGGCTGCTTTCGCGAGGGCGGACTCCGGGTTGCCGGTCATGCTGATGAGCGGAATACCCAGACGCTTGATCAGCGGCAGCAGTGTGATGATTTCCGCCGTCGAGCCGGAGTTGGAGAGGGCCAGTACCACGTCGTCGCGAGTGATCATGCCCATGTCGCCGTGGCTGGCTTCTGCCGGGTGGACGAAGAAGGAAGGCGTACCGGTGCTGGCCAGGGTCGCAGCGATCTTGCGGCCGACATGGCCGGATTTGCCCATGCCGACAACAACGACGCGCCCCTTGCAGGCAAGGGCGAGTTCGCAGGCTTTGATGAAATCACTGTCGATTCGCTGGAGAAGGGCGTCGATGGCGTCGCGTTCCAGTCGAATGGTGCGTTGCGCGGATTGGATCAGGTCGCTGGACTGGCTCATGTCTTGAGTGCAGTGGCCGAGGAAAAGGCGCGGATTATACCGGTAAAGCACGAATCGCTCACGCTTCATCGTCGTCAATGATGCGTCGAACCTGTCACGCTCCTGAACGAAGCTGTCTGCGGCCTTGGGCGGCCCAGGGCGCAATGCTATGATCCGCCGCCTGTTCGGCCACCTCGCCGGGCCGTGTCTCGTTCTCGGGAGACGACGTCCATTCAGGGATGGCCGCATCGCAAGGAGTACAGATGAGCGCCGATAACGCTTATGCCGTGGAGCTGAAGGGCCTGACCTTCAAGCGCGGCGAGCGCAGCATTTTTCGCGACGTTGACATACGCATACCCCGTGGCAAGGTCACCGGGATCATGGGGCCGTCCGGCTGCGGCAAGACCACCCTCCTTCGCCTGATCGCTGCTCAACTGAAGCCGGCGTCGGGAGAAGTCTGGGTCAATGGTCAGAACCTGCCCTCGCTTTCCCGTTCCGAGCTCTTCGACATGCGCAAGCAGTTCGGTGTGCTGTTCCAGAGTGGCGCATTGTTCACCGATCTGGATGTGTTTGAGAACGTCGCCTTCCCGTTGCGTGTTCATACCCAGCTTCCTGAGGAGATGATCCGCGACATCGTGCTGATGAAACTTCAGGCCGTCGGGCTGCGTGGTGCCATCGACCTGATGCCTGACGAACTCTCCGGCGGGATGAAGCGGCGTGTGGCGCTGGCCCGGGCCATAGCCCTGGACCCGCAGATCCTCATGTACGACGAGCCCTTCGTCGGCCAGGACCCGATTGCCATGGGCGTCTTGGTGCGCCTGATCCGCCTGTTGAACGACGCACTGGGCATCACCAGCATCGTCGTTTCTCACGACCTGGCTGAGACCGCGAGCATCGCCGACTACATCTATGTGGTGGGCGATGCGCAGGTGCTGGGCCAGGGCACTCCGGCTGAGTTGATGGACTCGGACAATCCCCGGATTCGCCAGTTCATGAAGGGCATCCCTGACGGGCCGGTGCCGTTCCACTTCCCGGCGCCCGATTACCGTAACGACTTGCTGGGAGAGCATTGATGCGCAAGAAGTCCCCGCTCGAGCGCATCCGCCTGCTCGGGCGCGCCGGCCTTGACGTGGTGGAGGCGCTCGGCCGTTCCACCCTGTTCCTGCTGCGGGCCATGTTCGGCCGCACCGGGACTGGCTCCGGTTTCCAGTTATTGGTCAAGCAGCTCTATTTCGTCGGCGTGCTGTCGCTGCCGATCATCGTCGTCTCCGGCGTCTTCATCGGCATGGTGCTGGCATTGCAGGGCTACAACATCCTTGTCGGCTACGGGTCCGAGCAGGCTGTCGGACAGATGGTCGCCCTGACCCTGTTGCGCGAGCTCGGCCCGGTTGTCACGGCGCTGCTGTTCGCTGGGCGTGCGGGCTCCGCGCTGACCGCAGAGATCGGCAACATGAAATCCACCGAGCAGCTCTCCAGCCTTGAAATGATCGGTGTCGACCCGCTCAAGTACATCATTGCGCCCCGCCTGTGGGCCGGCTTCATCTCGATGCCGGTGCTCGCGCTGATCTTCAATGTGGTCGGCATCTGGGGGGGCGCAATGGTGGCCATCAACTGGCTCGGTGTCTACGACGGTTCGTTCTGGTCGAACATGCAGAACAGCGTTGAATTCACCGAAGATGTTCTCAATGGCGTGCTGAAAAGCCTGGCCTTCGCTTTCGTCGCCACCTGGATCGCCGTGTTCCAGGGTTACGACTGCGAGCCCACCTCCGAGGGGATCAGCCGCGCAACGACTAAAACCGTGGTCTATGCCTCGTTGGCCGTGCTGGGGCTCGACTTCATCCTGACCGCCCTGATGTTTGGAGATTTCTGATGCAAATCCGCACCCTGGAAATTGGTGTCGGCCTGTTCCTCCTGGCCGGGTTGCTTGCCCTGCTGCTGCTGGCCCTGCGTGTTAGCGGGCTGTCCGTAGGCAGTGCTGGCGAGACATACAAGGTTTATGCACATTTCGACAACATCGCCGGTCTGACTGTCAGAGCGAAGGTGACCATGGCCGGTGTAACCATCGGCCGGGTCACGGCCATCGACCTGGACCGTGACAGCTACACAGGTCGCGTCACCATGGAGCTGGAGAAGAAGGTCGACAACCTGCCGACCGACTCCACTGCCTCCATCCTGACCGCCGGCCTGCTGGGCGAGAAGTACATCGGGATCAGCGTTGGCGGCGACGATCGGCTGTTGAAGGATGGCAGCACCATCCGCGATACCCAGTCCGCGCTGGTGCTGGAAGACCTGATCGGCAAGTTCCTGCTCAATACGGTCAACAAGGACACCAAGTGAGGACCTTCGAAATGATCAAAGCCCTGCGAAAAGGCCTGTTGCTGCTGATGGCCGCATTGCCCCTGCTGGCCAATGCGGCGCCGAGCGCCCGCGATGTGGTGCAGCAGACCACCGACAAGCTGCTCAACGACCTCAAGGCCAACAAGGCCCAGTACCGCAGCAACCCAAGTGCTTTCTACGATGCGCTGAACGGCATCCTCGGTCCGGTTGTAGATGCCGACGGCATTTCCCGCAGCATCATGACCGTCAAATACTCGCGCCAGGCCACCCCGGAGCAGATGACCCGCTTCGAGGAGAACTTCAAGCGCAGCCTGATCCAGTTCTACGGCAATGCACTGCTGGAGTACGACAACCAGGATATCCGCGTCCTGCCCGCCAAGCAGGAAGACCCCGAGCGCACCAGCGTCGGCATGGAAGTGAAGGACAGCAAGGGCACCGTCTACCCCGTCTCCTACACCATGGTGAACATCGAGGGTCAATGGATGTTGCGTAACGTGATCATCAACGGCATCAACATCGGCAAGCTGTTCCGTGATCAGTTCGCCGACGCCATGCAGAAGAACGGCAACGACCTCAACAAGACCATCGATGGCTGGGCCGAGATCGTGGCGAAGGCCAAGCAGTCCGAGGAAGGCCAGAAGGCTGCCGGTCATGAGTGAGGCGTCTCTGGTAGCTGGGAACGGCGGGGAGCTCAAGCTCCTTGGCGTCCTTGACTACAGCAGCGGCCCCACCTTGCGTGAAACCGGTGCCAGGCTGATCCGCGAGCAGGCCGCCGCCGCCCTGGTGATCGACTGCTCCGGCGTGGTGAAATCCAGCAGCGTCGGGCTTTCCCTGCTGCTGGCCTTCATGCGTGATGCCCGCAAGGCCGGCAAGACCCTCAGCATCCGCGCGCTGCCCGAGGACATGCGGCAGATTGCCGGTGTATCCGGGCTCGACGCGTTGCTGCCCCTCGAGCACTGATGCCCGAAAGCCCTCCGTCAGGCCCCGCATGAGCGGGGTTCGCAGGCGGGGGGCTTTTTTGTATCATTGCCGACCCGCGCGCACAGGGCGCCGATAGAGGTTGAGCATGCAGGCCGTAGAAGTGAAAAGCCTCCTGGAGGCGAAGTTGCCCGGTACCCAGGTCGAAGTGGAAGGTGAAGGTTGCAACTTCCAGCTGAACCTGATCAGCGACGAACTGGCCGCTCTCAGCCCGGTCAAGCGCCAGCAGCAGGTCTATTCGCACCTGAATCCCTGGATCGCCGACGGCAGCATCCACGCCGTCACCATGAAATTCTTCAGCCGCGCCGGCTGGGCCGAGCGTTCCTGACCCCCCGGCGACGAGACTCCCAATGGACAAACTGATTATCACCGGCGGCCAACGCCTTGATGGCGAAATCCGCGTTTCCGGCGCCAAGAACTCGGCTCTGCCGATCCTGGCTGCCACGCTGCTGGCCGATACCCCGGTCACCGTCTGCAACCTGCCGCACTTGCACGACATCACCACCATGATCGAGCTGTTCGGTCGCATGGGCGTGCAGCCGGTCATCGACGAGAAGCTCAGCGTTGAAGTGGACGCCAGCTCCATCAAGACTCTGGTCGCGCCCTATGAACTGGTGAAGACCATGCGCGCCTCGATCTTGGTGCTCGGCCCCATGGTCGCGCGCTTTGGCCAGGCCGAAGTGGCACTGCCCGGTGGCTGCGCCATCGGCTCCCGCCCGGTCGACCTGCATATTCGCGGCCTTGAGGCGATGGGGGCGCTGATCGACGTTGACGGCGGCTACATCAAGGCCCGTGCCCCTGCCGGTGGTTTGCGTGGTGCGCACTTCTTCTTCGATACCGTCAGCGTGACCGGTACCGAGAACATCATGATGGCCGCCACCCTGGCCAATGGCCGTACCGTGCTGGAAAACGCCGCCCGCGAACCGGAAGTGGTCGACCTGGCCAACTGCCTGATCGCCATGGGGGCTCAGATCCAGGGCGCCGGCACCGACACCATCATCATCGATGGCGTGAAGCGCCTTGGTGGTGCACGTTACAGCGTGATGCCCGACCGTATCGAGACCGGCACCTACCTGGTCGCCGCTGCCTCCACAGGCGGTCGCGTCAAGCTGAAGGATACCGATCCGACCATCCTCGAAGCCGTTCTGCTCAAGCTGGAAGAAGCGGGTGCTCACATCAGCACCGGCAACAACTGGATCGAGCTGGACATGAAGGGAAACCGCCCGAAAGCCGTCAACGTGCGTACCGCGCCGTATCCTGCATTCCCTACCGACATGCAGGCCCAGTTCATCTCCATGAACGCCGTGGCCGAAGGCACTGGTGCGGTCATCGAAACCGTGTTCGAGAACCGTTTCATGCACGTCTATGAGATGAACCGCATGGGCGCTCAGATCCTGGTCGAGGGTAACACCGCCATTGTCACTGGCGTGCCGAAGCTCAAGGGCGCCCCAGTGATGGCCACCGACCTGCGTGCATCCGCCAGCCTGGTGATTGCCGGTCTGGTAGCCGAGGGCGACACGCTGATCGACCGCATCTACCACATCGACCGTGGCTACGAATGCATCGAGGAAAAATTCCAGCTGCTCGGCGCCAAGATCCGCCGCGTGCCGGGCTAACAAGGGAACCCCATGCTCACCATCGCGCTGTCCAAGGGCCGTATTCTCGATGACACCCTGCCGCTGTTGGCAGAGGCCGGCATCGTGCCCACCGAGAATCCGGACAAGAGCCGCAAGCTCATCATCCCGACCACTCAGGATGACGTCCGCCTGCTGATCGTCCGTGCTACCGACGTGCCGACCTACGTCGAACACGGCGCAGCCGACCTTGGTGTGGCGGGCAAGGACGTGCTGATGGAGTACGGCGGGCAGGGGCTCTACGAGCCTCTCGACCTGATGATCGCCAACTGCAAGCTGATGACCGCCGGTGCGGTCGGCGCGCCGGAGCCAAAGGGGCGCCTGCGCGTAGCCACCAAGTTCGTCAACGTCGCCAAGCGTTACTACGCCGAGCAGGGTCGCCAGGTCGACGTGATAAAGCTCTACGGCTCCATGGAGCTGGCTCCGCTGGTCGGTCTGGCCGACAAGATCATCGACGTGGTGGACACCGGCAACACCCTGCGCGCCAACGGCCTGGAGCCCCAGGAACTCATCGCCACCGTGAGCTCCCGCCTGGTGGTCAACAAGGCCTCGATGAAGATGCAGCACGCACGCATCCAGGCCCTGATCGACACGCTGCGCGAAGCGGTCGAGAAGCGACACCGTCACTGATACCCGTTGCCCTCCAGGCCTGTTTCCCGCTCGGGAGAAGGCCTGGCGTGCAGCTCCGGCCCTATCCGTGTCATAGCGAATTTTCTCGGGTGCCCGCACGGTGGGCTTGGTAGTCTAGCGGCGCCCGAGTTAACGCCATTCTTACAAGAGGCTCGCTATGACTGCTCCCATTGCTATCCGTCGTCTCAATGCCGCTGATCCGGACTTCGGTCGACACCTGGATCATCTGCTGAGCTGGGAAAGCGTTTCCGACGAGGCGGTCAACCAGCGCGTCCTCGATATCATCCAGGCCGTGCGCGAGCGTGGCGATGCAGCCGTGGTCGAGTTCACCCAGCGCTTCGATGGCGTGCAGGCCACCACCATGGCGGAGCTGATCCTCCCTCGCGAGCGCCTGGAATTGGCCCTGACCCGCATCACCGCCGAACAGCGCCAGGCGCTGGAGAAAGCCGCCGAGCGGGTGCGCCTGTACCACGAGAAGCAGAAGCAGGACTCCTGGACCTACACCGAGGCCGACGGCACCGTGCTGGGGCAGCAGGTCACCCCGCTGGACCGTGCCGGCCTTTACGTACCGGGTGGCAAGGCCTCCTACCCGTCTTCCGTGCTGATGAATGCCATCCCGGCCAAGGTCGCCGGCGTGGCCGAAGTGGTGATGGTGGTGCCGACCCCCCGTGGCGAGATCAACGAGATCGTCCTCGCCGCCGCCTGTGTGGCCGGCGTCGACCGCGTCTTCACCATCGGTGGCGCCCAGGCCGTGGCCGCGCTGGCCTACGGCACCGAGAGCGTGCCGCGTGTGGACAAGATCGTCGGCCCCGGCAACATCTACGTGGCCACCGCCAAGCGCCACGTCTTCGGCCAGGTGGGCATTGACATGATCGCCGGCCCGTCGGAGATCTTGGTGGTCTGCGACGGTGACACCGACCCGGACTGGATCGCCATGGACCTGTTCTCTCAGGCCGAGCACGACGAGGATGCCCAGGCCATCCTGGTCAGCCCTGATGCCGCGTTTCTCGACAAGGTGGCTGCCAGCATCGACAGGCTGCTGCCGACCATGGAGCGTGCCGAGATAATTCGCACCTCCCTGAGCAACCGCGGAGCGCTGATCCAGGTCGTCGACCCGGCCCAGGCCTGCGTGGTAGCCAACCGCATCGCCCCGGAACACCTGGAGCTCTCGGTGGCCGAGCCCGAGGCCTGGCTGCCGCACATCCGCCACGCCGGCGCCATCTTCATGGGCCGCTACACCGCCGAGGCCCTGGGCGACTACTGCGCCGGCCCGAACCACGTGCTGCCGACGTCCGGCACCGCGCGT
This sequence comes from Pseudomonas sp. 1D4, assembly GCF_001728925.1. Lineage (NCBI taxonomy): Bacteria > Pseudomonadati > Pseudomonadota > Gammaproteobacteria > Pseudomonadales > Pseudomonadaceae > Pseudomonas > Pseudomonas sp. 1D4. The sequence continues at coordinate 144,907 of NZ_LXJQ01000002.1, read as the reverse complement.
TTTTCCTCTCCGCTGGGCGTGTATGACTTCCAGAAACGTTCGTCGATCATCTACTGCTCCGCTGATGGCGCGTCCGAGCTGGGCAAGACGGCGTCCGTACTGGCCCGTGGCGAGTCGCTGACCGCCCACGCCCGCAGTGCCGAATACCGGATCAAGGGGGAATAAGCATGAGCAAGTTCTGGAGTCCCTTCGTCAAGGAACTGGTGCCCTACGTACCGGGTGAACAGCCGAAGATCGCCAACCTGGTGAAGCTGAACACCAACGAGAATCCCTATGGCCCTTCGCCGAAGGCCATCGCCGCGATGCAGGCAGAGCTGGGCGATAGCCTGCGCCTCTACCCGGACCCGAACAGCGAACGCCTCAAGCAATCCGTTGCCGACCACTACGGTGTGACCACGGCCCAGGTGTTCGTCGGCAACGGCTCGGACGAGGTGCTGGCGCACATCTTCCACGGCCTGTTCCAGCACGGCCGCCCGCTGCTGTTCCCCGACGTGACCTACAGCTTCTACCCGGTCTACTGCGGCCTCTATGGCATCCCCTTCGAGGCGGTGCCGCTGGACGAACAGTTCCAGATCCGTGTGGAGGACTACGCACGCCCCAACGGCGGCATCATCTTCCCCAACCCGAATGCGCCCACTGGCTGCCTGCTGACCCTGGGCGCCGTGGAGGCCCTGCTGGACGGCAGCCCGGACTCGGTGGTGGTGGTCGACGAGGCTTACATCGACTTCGGTGGAGAGAGCGCCATCGCCTTGGTCGATCGCTATGCGAATCTGCTGGTGACCCAGACCCTGTCCAAGTCCCGCTCCCTGGCCGGCTTGCGTGTGGGTCTTGCGGTGGGGCACCCGGACCTGATCGAGGCCCTCGAGCGAATCAAGAACAGCTTCAACTCCTACCCGCTGGATCGCATGGCCATTGCCGGTGCGGCGGCGGCCTTCGATGATCGCGCCTGGTTCGATGAAACCCGCCAGCGCGTCATCCACAGCCGCGAGCAACTGGTGGCGGCGCTTGAGGCCCGTGGTTTCGACGTACTGCCGTCGGCGGCGAACTTCGTCTTCGCCCGGCACCCGGACAAGGATGCCGCTGGTATCGCCGCGGGGCTGCGGGAGAAGGGCGTTATCGTGCGTCACTTCAAGCAGGCGCGCATCGCCCAGTTCCTGCGCATCACCATCGGCACGCCGGAGCAGAACCAGGCGCTGCTGGATGCCCTGGACGTGGGTTGATCGCGAGTCAGTAACGAAAAAGCCGAGGCATGTTCCTCGGCTTTTTCATCGGTGGTCGATACCGCTTACTCGTTTCCGACTGGCGCCGTCTGCTGGGGTGGGCGTAGCCCCACTGCTGCCACCAGCTCCAGCAGCTTGCCGTTGCGCAACACCTGGATGCTGACCTTCTCGCCAGGCTTGGTGCGCGCCACCTGATTCATCGAACGTCGTCCATCACCTGCTGGCTCACCGTCGATGGCGAGGATGATGTCCCCCGGTAGCAGGTTGGCGCGCTGGGCTGGGCTGTCGCGGTAGATGCCGGCGACCACGATGCCGGGGCGGCCGGTGAGGCCGAAGGACTCCGCCAGTTCTGGCGTCAGCGGCTGCACCTCGATGCCCAGCCAGCCACGGATCACCTGGCCGTGCTCGATGATGGCTCTCATTACCTCCAGGGCCAGTTTGGTGGGGATGGCAAAACCAATGCCCTGGGAGCCGCCGGTGCGGGAGAAGATCGCGGTGTTGATGCCCACCAGGTTGCCGGCGGCATCCACCAGCGCGCCCCCGGAGTTACCTGGGTTGATGGCAGCATCGGTCTGGATGAAATCCTCGTAGGTGTTCAAGCCCAACTGGTTGCGACCAGTGGCGCTGATGATGCCCATGGTCACCGTCTGGCCGACTCCGAACGGATTGCCGATGGCCAGGGCGACATCGCCGATGCGGATGGCGTCGGAACGCCCGAGGGTGATGGCCGGCAGGTTGTCGAGGTCGATCTTGAGAACCGCCAGGTCCGTTTCCGGGTCGCTGCCTACCAGGCGAGCCAGAGTTTCGCGACCGTCCTTGAGGGCGACGACGATCTGCTCGGCACCGGCGGTGACGTGGTTGTTGGTCAGCAGGTAGCCCTCAGGGCTCATGATCACCGCCGAGCCCAGGCTGGACTCCATGCGGCGCTGGCGGGGCAGGTTGTCACCGAAGAAGCGGCGGAACTGCGGGTCGTCGAACAGAGGGTGCGCCGGCTTGCTCACCACTTTGGTGGTGTAGAGGTTGACCACCGCAGGTGATGCGCTGTCCACCGCCTCGGCGTAGGACTGGGGGCCGGGTCGCGACACGCTGTAGCGGGGTGCTTCCTGAAGGTGGACTTCCTGGCGGGGCAGGCCCACCAGTTCGGGGTACTGCTGGATGATCAACAGGGCGACCAGTACGCCGACAAGCAGGGGCCAGCCGAAGAAACGCAGGGCCTTGGACATCGAGTGGAATCCTGAGGGTTGCGAGGGGGGAGAGGCCCCCTTTAAGGTGGCGGCCATTATACGGGGCGGCGACGAAGAAAATAGCCGCGCGAAACAGCTTGTGAGGAGAGGCGGATGGCTATCGCACTGACCACCCTGGTGGAAGAAGCGGATCGTTACCTGAGCGCGGCGCGCATCAGCGACTACTGCCCCAACGGACTGCAGGTGGAGGGGCGCCCCCAGGTGCGGCGCATCGTCAGCGGTGTTACGGCAAGCCAGGCCCTGCTGGATGCAGCGGTGGATGTTGAGGCGGACGTGGTGCTGGTTCACCACGGCTATTTCTGGAAGGGCGAGAACCCCTGCGTTACCGGCATCAAGCAGCGTCGATTGAAGACGCTGCTCACCCACGACATCAGCCTTCTGGCCTATCACCTGCCGCTCGATGTTCACCCCGAGGTGGGCAACAACGTGCAGTTGGCACGGCAGCTCGACGTCACCGTGGAGGGCCCGCTAGACCCGAACGATGCCAAGGTGGTCGGCCTGGTCGGCTCGTTGTCCGAGCCGATGGCGGCGCTGGACTTCGCCCGGCGCGTGCGCGACGTGCTCGGCCGCGAACCGCTGCTGGTGGAGGGATCGCGGGCGATCCAGCGCATCGGCTGGTGTACCGGCGGCGGCCAGGGCTACATCGACACGGCCATCGCGGCAGGCGTCGACCTCTATCTCACCGGTGAGGCATCCGAGCAGACCTTCCACAGCGCGCGGGAAAACGATGTCAGCTTCATCGCTGCCGGCCACCATGCCACCGAGCGCTATGGCGTGCAGGCACTGGGCGAATACCTGGCCCGGCGCTTCGCCATCGAGCACCTGTTCATCGACTGCACCAATCCGGTTTGAGGTGCTTTCAGCGCCCGTTTCCGTGGCTATATAACTAGATCGTTTCGTTCTAACAGGGCGCCTCAATATAAGAAGGTGCTGTGCTAGAGTGCGCGCTCGTCCACGGCCCGAAGGCCGTCGTATAAGACCGAAATCCGTGAGTAGCCATGCTCGATAAACTGACGCACCTGAAACAGCTGGAGGCGGAAAGTATCCACATCATTCGTGAGGTGGCCGCCGAATTCGACAACCCGGTGATGCTCTACTCCATCGGCAAGGACTCTGCCGTGATGCTCCACCTGGCACGCAAGGCCTTCTTCCCGGGCAAGCTGCCGTTCCCGGTGATGCATGTGGACACCCAGTGGAAGTTCCAGGAGATGTACCGGTTCCGCGACAAGATGGTCAGCGAACTGGGGCTCGAGCTGATTACCCACGTGAACCCCGAGGGCAAGGCCCAGGGCATCAACCCCTTCACACACGGCAGTGCCAAGCACACTGACATCATGAAGACCGAGGGCCTCAAGCAGGCGCTCGACAAGTACGGCTTCGATGCCGCCTTCGGTGGCGCCCGCCGTGACGAGGAGAAGTCCCGCGCCAAGGAGCGCGTGTACTCCTTCCGCGACAGCAAGCACCGTTGGGACCCGAAGAACCAGCGCCCCGAGCTGTGGAACGTCTACAACGGCAAGGTGAAGAAGGGCGAGTCGATCCGCGTGTTCCCGCTGTCCAACTGGACCGAGCTGGACATCTGGCAGTACATCTACCTTGAGCAGATCCCGATCGTCCCGCTGTACTTCGCCGCCGAGCGCGAAGTGATCGAGATGAACGGCGCACTGATCATGATCGACGACGAGCGCATCCTCGAGCACCTGACGCCCGAGCAGAAGGCCAGTATCCAGAAGAAGAGGGTGCGTTTCCGCACCCTGGGCTGCTACCCGCTCACCGGTGCGGTGGAGTCCACTGCCCAGTCGCTGCCGGAAATCATCCAGGAAATGCTCCTGACCCGTACCTCCGAACGCCAGGGCCGTGTCATCGACCATGACCAGGCCGGTTCGATGGAAGAGAAGAAACGTCAGGGCTACTTCTAAGGATTCCGCACCATGAGCCACCAATCCGATCTGATCAGCCAGGACATCTTCGCCTACCTGGCCCAGCACGAGCGCAAGGAACTGCTGCGCTTCCTCACCTGCGGCAACGTCGACGACGGCAAGAGCACCCTGATCGGGCGCCTGCTGCATGACTCCAAGATGATCTACGAGGACCACCTCGAAGCCATCACCCGTGACTCCAAGAAGGTCGGCACCACCGGTGACGACGTCGACCTCGCACTGCTGGTGGACGGCCTCCAGGCCGAGCGCGAGCAGGGCATCACCATCGACGTGGCCTACCGCTACTTCAGCACCGCCAAGCGCAAATTCATCATCGCCGACACCCCCGGTCACGAGCAGTACACCCGCAACATGGCCACCGGGGCCTCCACCTGCGACCTGGCGATCATCCTGGTGGATGCCCGCTACGGCGTGCAGACCCAGACCCGCCGCCACAGCTACATCGCGTCCCTGCTGGGCATCCGCCACATCGTCGTGGCGATCAACAAGATGGACCTCAAGGACTTCGACCAGGACGTGTTCGAGTCGATCAAGGCGGACTACCTGCAGTTCGCCGAGCGCATCGGCCTCAAGCCCAGCTCCCTGCACTTCGTGCCGATGTCGGCGCTGAAGGGCGACAACGTGGTCAACCGCAGCGAGCGTTCGCCCTGGTACACCGGCCAGCCGTTGATGGAGATCCTCGAGAGCGTCGAAATCAGTGGTGACCGCAACCTCGACGACATGCGCTTCCCCGTGCAGTACGTGAACCGCCCCAACCTGAACTTCCGTGGCTTCTCCGGCACCCTCGCCAGCGGCGTGGTGCACAAGGGCGACGAAGTGGTGGCGTTACCGTCGGGCAAGGGCAGCCGCGTCAAATCCATCGTCACCTTCGAAGGCGAGCTGGAGCAGGCCGGCCCGGGCCAGGCGATCACCCTGACCCTGGAAGACGAGATCGACGTATCCCGTGGCGACATGCTGGTGCATGCCGACAATCGCCCGCTGGTCAGCGATGCGTTCGACGCGATGCTGGTGTGGATGTCCGAGGAGCCGATGCTTCCGGGCAAGAAGTACGACATCAAGCGCGCCACCAGCTACGTGCCGGGCTCCATCCCCAGCATCACCCACAAGGTGGACGTGAACACCCTGGAGCAGGCCGCTGCCAGCAGCCTGCAACTGAACGAGATCGCCCGGGTCAAGGTCAGCCTCGACGCGCCCATCGCCCTCGATGGCTACGAGCAGAACCGCACCACCGGTGCGTTCATCGTCATCGACCGCCTTACCAACGGCACCGTCGGCGCCGGCATGATCATCGCCGAGCCTCAGTTCGGCGCGGGCCATCGTGATCCCCTTGGTCACGTCAGCAGCGAGGAGCGCGCCGCGCGCTTCGGCCAGCAGCCGGCCACCGTGCTGTTCACCGGCCTTTCCGGCGCAGGCAAGAGCACCCTGGCCTATGCCGTGGAGCGCAAGCTGTTCGATGCGGGGCGCGCCGTCTACGTGCTGGATGGCCAGAACCTGCGCCACGACCTGAACAAGGGGCTGCCGCAGGACCGTGCGGGCCGCACCGAGAATTGGCGCCGTGCCGCCCAGATGGCGCGTCAGTTCAACGAAGCCGGCCTGCTGACCCTGGCCGCCTTCGTCGCGCCGGATGCCGAAGGTCGCGAGCAGGCCAGGTCGCTCATCGGTCCCGAGCGGCTGATCACCGTCTACGTGCAGGCCTCGCCGCAGGCATGCCGTGAGCGTGATCCTCAGGGGCTCTACGCGGCCGGCCAGGACAACATCCCGGGCGAGTCCTTCCCCTACGACATTCCGCTGAATGCCGACCTGGTGGTCGACACCCAGAGCCTGTCGGTGGAGGAGGGGGCCAAGGCAGTCCTCGACCTGTTGCGCAGTCGCGGCCTGATCTAAGCGCCGCTCCACGAAAATGCCCCGCTCAGGCGGGGCATTTTCTTTGGAACTGGCGCTGAGCTGTGCCCCATGAAGAAGGCCCCGCATGTGCGGGGCCTTCTGTTTTCAGCACGTTGGATCAGTACTTGCCCTTGAGGCCGAAGCCCTCGTCCAGCGTACCCGGTGAGTCTGGGGCTTTCGGGGCGTAGTCCTTGGGCGCCTCGTTGCTGCGCGGCGGTGTCAGGCGCTCCCGGGTGCCGGGGGCGTCGTCGGCGTGCAGGGCAGCTAGCAGGCGCTGGCGGGTCAGCTCGTCGAGGGCGAGGCGGTTGGCGCCTTCGGACAGGTGTTCCTGTACCTCCTGATAGCTCTGGGTGAGTTTCTTGACCAGGCTGGCGGTGGTGTTGAAGTGGGTGACCACTTCGCTCTGGTAGGTGTCGAAGCGGGCCTGCAGGTCGTCCAGCTGGCGCTGGGTGCGATTGGGGGAGGTGCCCGGCAGCACGCGGGCCACCAAGAAACCGATGCCGATGCCGGCGAGCAGGGCGAGGGCCGGTAACAACCAGGCCGTGAGCGACTGTTCCACGAGTCCTTCCTCTATAAGCGGCTTTGCTTTACGTTAACGGCTCGAATCTGCGCTGTATACCGCGACGCAAGCCCTATGTGGTGCCTAACCAAGACGAGTCGACCCGGCCTGGGGTCACGGAGTTCCCGTTGTCCAATCGTGAAAATCCCATCCTGCTCCAGGGGCCTTGCGGGTCGCTGGAGGCACTTCACCTCGACCTGCCCGACGCCCGTGGGCTGGCGCTGATCTGCCACCCGAACCCCGTGCAGGGTGGGACCATGCTCAACAAGGTGGTCTCCACCCTCCAGCGCACCTCGCGTGATGCAGGCTACGCCACGTTGCGCTTCAACTACCGGGGCGTAGGTGCCAGCGCCGGCAGCCACGACATGAGCACCGGCGAGGTGGACGATGCCGAGGCGGCTGCCCGCTGGTTCATCGAGCAGCATCCCGGCCAGCCGTTGACGCTGCTGGGCTTCTCCTTCGGCGGTTTCGTGGCGGCGAGCCTGGCAGGGCGGCTGGAACGCGAGGGGGGCGAAGTACCCCGATTGGTGATGGTGGCCCCAGCGGTGATGCGCCTTGCCGATCCGGCCGAGCTGCCCGAGCGCGCGGCGCTGACGGTGATCCAGCCTGAGGCCGACGAGGTGGTTCCACCCCAGGCGGTGTATGACTGGTGCGCGAGCCTGACACGCCCCCATGAGTTGCTGAAAGTGGCAGAATGCGGCCACTTCTTCCACGGCAAGCTGACCGATCTTAAGGACCTGGTCCTGCCGCGTCTCTGATTCCGAACGAAGTCCGACAAGCGAAAACCATGACCACTCGTATCCTCACCGGTATCACCACCACCGGCACGCCCCACCTGGGCAACTACGCCGGTGCCATCCGTCCCGCCATCGTCGCCAGCCGTGCCGGCGATGTGGATTCGTTCTACTTCCTGGCCGACTACCATGCGCTGATCAAGTGCGACGACCCCGCGCGCATCCAGCGTTCCCGCCTGGAGATCGCCGCCACCTGGCTGGCCTGCGGGCTGGATACCGACAAGGCGACTTTCTACCGCCAGTCCGACATTCCCGAGATCCCCGAACTCACCTGGCTGCTCACCTGCGTCAGCGCCAAGGGCCTGCTGAACCGCGCCCATGCCTACAAGGCCTCGGTGGACAAGAACGTCGAGGCCGGCGAAGACCCGGACGCCGGCGTCACCATGGGCCTGTACAGCTACCCGGTGCTGATGGCGGCGGACATCCTCATGTTCAACGCCCACAAGGTGCCGGTCGGCCGCGACCAGATCCAGCACGTGGAGATGGCACGCGATATCGGCCAGCGCTTCAACCACTTGTTCGGTGCCGGTCGCGAGCTGTTCACTCTGCCCGAGGCGGTGATCGAGGAAGAAGTGGCGACGCTGCCCGGCCTCGATGGTCGCAAGATGTCCAAGAGCTACGACAACACCATCCCGCTGTTCGGCAGTGCCAAGCAGCTCAAGGATGCGATCGCCCGCATCGTCACCGACTCCCGCGCGCCGGGTGAGCCGAAGGACCCGGACAGCGCTCACCTGTTCACCCTCTACCAGGCCTTCGCCACGCCGGAGCAACTGGCCGCGTTCCGTGCCGAACTGCTTGATGGCCTGGCCTGGGGCGAGGCCAAGCAGCGCCTGTTCCAGTTGCTGGACAACGAGCTGGGCGAGGCCCGCGAGCGTTACCACGCACTGATCGAGCGCCCGGCGGATCTGGAGGACATCCTCCTGGCCGGTGCGGCCAAGGCTCGCAAGACCGCGACGCCCTTCCTCAACGAACTGCGCGAAGCGGTCGGCCTGCGTTCCTTCCGTAGCGCGGTGCAGGGCAATGAAGGCGGCAAGAAGAAGGCGACCAAGAGCGCGCGCTTCGTCAGCTTCCGCGAGGACGACGGCAGCTTCCGCTTCCGCCTGCTGGATGCCGCGGGCGAGCAACTGCTGCTCTCCAGCGCCTTTGCCGACGGCAAGGCAGCCGGCCAGGTGACCAAGCGCCTGCAGGCCGGCGAGGCCCTGGATATTCGCGTGGACGGCAATGCCTTCGCGGTGTGGCTGGACGGCGCGGCCGTGGCACAGAGCCCGGCCTTCGCCGACCTTCAGGCCTGCGAGCAGGCCATCGAGCGGCTGCGCGAGGCGCTTGCACCGCAAGACTGAATGCCCGGCGCAAGCCCGCATTCCGGCTGATTGCCAATCAACGGGGCCGTCGCTAAAGTGACGGCCCCGTTTTTCCTTGCCTTGCTATCGATCATGACCCCCCTCGAGCGCTATCAGGCCGACCTCAAGCGGCCGGACTTCTTCCACGACGCGGCGCAGGAAAATGCCGTGCGTCATCTGCAGCGGCTCTACGACGACCTGATCGCCGATGAGCGAGCCAAGCCCGGGCTGTTCGGCGGCCTGTTCGGCAAGAAACGCCAGGGACCGGTGAAGGGGCTCTACTTCTGGGGCGGGGTCGGCCGCGGCAAGACCTACTTGGTGGACACCTTCTTCGATGCGCTGCCCTTCAAGCAGAAGATGCGCACGCACTTCCACCGCTTCATGAAGCGCGTCCACGAGGAGATGAAGACCCTCAAGGGCGAGAAGAACCCGCTGACCATCATCGGCAAGCGCTTTGCCGACGAGGCCCGGGTCATCTGTTTCGATGAGTTCTTCGTCTCCGACATCACCGATGCGATGATCCTTGCCACGCTGCTGGAAGAGCTGTTCAAGAACGGCGTCTCGCTGGTGGCCACTTCCAACATCGTCCCGGACGGCCTCTACAAGGACGGCTTGCAGCGCGCGCGCTTCCTGCCGGCCATTGCGCTGCTCAAGGAGCACACCGAGATCGTCAACGTCGACAGCGGCGTGGACTATCGCCTGCGTGCCCTGGAGCAGGCCGAGCTCTACCACTGGCCGCTGGGCCCGGCCTCCGAGGCCAGCCTGAAGGCCAGCTTCAAGAGCCTGCTGCCCGACTGCACCCATGCCCAGGAAGGCGAGGTGCTGATGGTGGAGAACCGCGAGATCCGTGCCGTGCGTGTCTGCGAAGACGTCGCCTGGTTCGAGTTCCGCGAGCTGTGCGATGGCCCGCGCAGCCAGAACGACTACATCGAGCTGGGCAAGATCTTCCACGCGGTCATCCTGGCCAACGTCGAGCAGATGGGCGTGGCCAAGGACGACATGGCGCGTCGCTTCATCAACCTGGTGGACGAGTTCTACGACCGCAACGTGAAGCTGATCATCTCCGCCGAGGTGGAGCTGAAGGACCTCTACAGCGGTGGCCGCCTGAACTTCGAGTTCCAGCGCACCCTGAGCCGCCTGCTAGAGATGCAGTCCCACGAGTTCCTCTCTCGCCCGCACAAGCCTTGAGGCGTGCAGGCATGAAAAAGGGCAGGTCTCGGACCTGCCCTTTTTTCATTTCCGCCTTTCGCGCTCAGCGTTGGGCCACTTCCTTCTCGTATTGCTTGAGCAGTTGCTGCGCGTGGGCCACTTCGAGCGCCTCCATGGCGTTGATGGGTTTGATGGCCACCGCCTTGCGCAGGTGCTCCAGCACCTTTTCCTGCTCGTCTTCGCCGTACACGTAGACCAGGGCGTTGGCGTATTCGTAGTGGCCGATGGGCAGGTCGTCCTTGGCGGTGAAGGAGCGGGTGAAGTACTGCTCCATCTTGTCCGCGCTGACCCCGTAGGTCATCTTGCCCACCAGCTTGCCGACCTTGCGGATCACCCCGGCTTCGTAGCCGCCATACAGGGCGAGGGCGAAGGGTTGGCGAGGCTGTTTCTTCAGCAGGGCGTCCAGTTCCTCGGGGATCTGGCTGGTGTAGCCGCGCTTGAGCACCACCGGCACCGACAGCTCCTCGCCCAGGCGTGCCTTGGCGTAGACGCGGCCGAACTGGGCCACGGTGTCGGCCTGGACCAGCTCGCCGGCCTCGTCGGTGTACGTGATGACTTCCTCCAGCAGGCGGTGTTTCTCGGCCTGGTCGGGGGCGAGGAACATGGCGTAGATCACCTGGGCGAACATCGCTGGCACCTGGCCGCCCACGCCCAGTTCCAGGCCCTTCTTCTTCGCCTGTTCGAAATCGCCACGGAACATCAGTCGCCAGACGTCCTGCAAGCGCGCGGCGTAGGCCTCTGCTTCCTCGGGCTTGCCGGTGAAGCCGGTGTTGCCGGCTACAGTCATCTCCAGTGCCTTGGGGTTCTGGGTGGCCATGGTTACCACCCAGTCGGCATCGGGGAACGGGTAGTCGGGGCCGAAGCCACGCATCAGCTGGGGCCAGGCCTGGCGCAGCTTGTCGCCGGAATAGTCGTAGGCGGACTGGTCGTAGGGGAAGGGTTTCCAGCTGTCGTCGGCGGTGGCATGAAGGCTGGCGGCAGCCAGCAGGGTGAGCAGGTAGCGGCGCATGGGAGAGTACCTTTCTTGTTGTTCTGCGCATCCGCCCTCGGGCGGCGAAGGGTCGAGAGCCCGCTAGGGCCTGGCGCGGATCATAAGATGCTCACCCTGGGGGCCAACCCATCCTTGGGATGGCCGCGTCAGTCGCCTTTGTGCTGGAACTGCCGGCGGTACTGGTTGGGCGACAGGGTCGTGTGCTGGCGGAACAGTCGGGCGAAGAAGCTGGCGTCGTCGTAGCCCACTTCGTAGCTGATGGTCTTGATGCTCTTGCGGGTGGCGGAGAGCAGGCCCTTGGCTGTTTCGATGCGTAACCGTTGCAGGTAGTGCAGCGGTTTGTCACCGGTGGCGGCCTGGAAGCGCCGCATGAAGTTGCGGATGCTCATGCCGTGATCCCGGGCCACGTCCTCGAAGCGGAACTTGTCGGCGTAGTGCTCCTCGAGCCAATGCTGGATCTGCAGGATGGTGACGTCCTGGTGCAGCTTCTGTCCGCCGAAGCCGATGCGCCCGGGCGAGTAGCTGCGCTGGACCTCGTAGAGGATGTCGCGGGAGACCGCCTGGGCGATGGAGGCGCCGCAGAAGCGCTCGATCATGTAGATGTACAGGTCGCAGGCGGAGGTGACGCCGCCAGCGCAATAGAGGTTGTCGGCGTCGGAGAGGTGCTTGTCCTGGTTGAGCTGGACCTTGGGGAAGCGCTCGGCGAACTCACGGAAGAAGCGCCAGTAGGTGGTCGCCTCCTTGCCGTCCAGCAGCCCGGCCTGGGCCATCCAGAACACGCCGGTCGCTTCGCCGCAGATCATGCTGCCGGCGCCGTGCCGCTCGCGCAGCCAGGGCAGTATCTGGGGGTAGCGCGCGCACTGGGCGTCGAAGTCGTCCCAGAACGCGGGGAGGATGATGACGTCGGCGGCATCCAGGGAGCCGTCCACCGGCATGGTCACTTCGCTGAAACTGCGTATCGGCTGCCCATCCGGGCTGACCAGGTTGATCTGGAACGCGGGCCTCAGCCCCAGGCCCTGCAGCTTGCTGTAGCGCAGGCTGGCCATGTGGAAGAAGTCCTTGGCCTGCATGAGGGTGGAGGCGAAGACGCCGTCGGTGGCGAGGATGCTCACCCGCCTTAGGGTGGGGGACTGCTGAATGGTCATGGTCTTGTTCTTATTAGGGGAAAGCGGTCATTAGGCGGCTGGATCGTCTTATTTTTTGTCGCAAGTGTCCAGTGTGTGCCGGCGCAGGCCTGTCCTACAGTCGGGGCCTTCTTCGACCGACTGCCCGTGAAGGTGACGCGATGATCCCCAGAACGCTCTTCAGCCCCGAACATGAACTCTTCCGTGATAGCGTGCGCCGCTTCCTCGAAGAGGAGGCGGTGCCCTTCCATCACCAGTGGGAGAAGGATGGCCACGTGGACCGGGCCTTGTGGAACAAGGCGGGGGAGGCGGGGCTGCTCTGCTCCCACATTCCCGAGGCTTATGGCGGTGTCGGGGCCGACTTCCTCTACAGCACGGTGGTGATCGAGGAGATCGGTCGCCTGGGCCTCACCGGCATCGGCTTCTCGTTGCATTCGGACATCGTGGCGCCCTACATCCTTCACTACGGCAGCGAGGCGCAGAAGGAGAAGTACCTGCCGCGCCTGGTCAGCGGCGAGCTGGTGACGGCCATCGCCATGACCGAGCCCGGGGCGGGGTCCGACCTGCAGGGCGTGAAGACCACGGCGGTGCTGGATGGCGACCACTACGTGATCAACGGCTCCAAGACCTTCATCACCAACGGGTTCCTGGCCGATCTGGTCATCGTGGTTGCCAAGACCGATCCCAAGGCGGGGGCCAAGGGTACCAGCCTGTTCCTGGTGGAGGCGGATACGCCCGGCTTTTCCAAGGGCAAGCGCCTGGAGAAGGTGGGGATGAAGGCCCAGGACACTTCCGAGCTGTTCTTCCAGGACGTCCGGGTACCCAAGGAGAACCTGCTGGGCCAGGCGGGCATGGGCTTCGCCTACCTGATGCAGGAGCTGCCTCAGGAACGCCTGACGGTGGGCATCGGGGCACTGGCTTCGGCGGAGGCGGCGCTGAAGTGGACCCTCGACTACACCCGCGACCGCAAGGCGTTCGGCAAGGCCATCGCGGAGTTCCAGAACACGCGCTTCAAGCTGGCGGAAATGGCCACCGAGATCCAGATCGGCCGGGTCTTCGTCGACCGCTGCCTGGAGCTGCACCTGCAGCGCAAGCTCGACGTTCCGACAGCCGCAATGCTCAAGTACTGGGGCACGGACCTGCAGTGCAAGGTGCTGGATGAGTGCGTGCAGCTGCACGGTGGCTATGGGTTCATGTGGGAGTACCCGGTAGCACGCGCCTGGGCGGATGCTCGCGTGCAGCGCATCTATGCGGGCACCAACGAGATCATGAAGGAGATCATTGCCCGTTCGCTGTAAGGCCCCGGTTCCGCCGCCGGGCAGTGCGGCGGACCCTTTCCGCTGGCTCCGGGTCTACCCTGTGTCGATTTTCCGGAGCCCGTTCATGAGTACTTCCCCCTTCGATGACTGGGACGGCAGCGTCCGCCACGCCAAGCGCCTGCAGGGTGAACTGGCCGCGCGGGTGGTGCTTGTGGGGCATCACGCTGAGTCAGGCATTGCGCGGGGCAAGCATGTGCCACTGGAGCATGAGGGCGAGCAGATCGGCTGGATGCTGCGCAGCCGGGATGGCGTGCGCCGCCGGTGGTGTCGCCCGGGCAACGGTTGTCGATGAGCTGCGCGCTGGAGTTGGTCTTGCGTGGTTGTCGAGGTTATCGGCTGCCAGAACTGACCCGGCGAGGCGACATGTCCGCTGCTGGAGCGGACACGCTGCCGGGGTTGTTCGATTAGGTCAGGGGGCGGGGTTCGGCTGGTCGCGGTGAATCTCGGCAATCCCCTCCAGCACGGCATCGGGCAGCTTCAGTTCGCTGCTGGCGAGGTTGCTCTCCAACTGATCGAGGTCAGTCGCGCCGATGATGTTGCTCGTGACGAACGGCTGTGCGGTGACGAAGGCGAGGGCCATCTGCGCCGGGTCCAGCCCGTGCTCACGGGCCAGGGCGACATAGCGCGAGCAGGCCGCCTTCGCGTGCGGGTTGGTGTAGCGGGTGAAACGGCTGAACCGGGTGATGCGTGCCTGGGGCGGTTGTGCGCCGTTCTCGTACTTGCCGGAGAGCATGCCGAAGGCCAGGGGTGAATACGCCAGCAGGCCGCACTGCTCGCGAATGGCAACTTCCGCCAGGCCCACCTCGAAGGTGCGATTCAGCAGGTTGTAGGGGTTCTGGATGGATATGGCACGGGGTAGCCCGAGACGGTCGGCCAGGTGCAGGAAGGTCATGGTTCCCCAGGGTGTCTCGTTGGACAGGCCGACGTAACGGATCTTGCCGGCCTTGACCTGCTCGGCGAGCGCTTCGAGGGTTTCCTGCAGGGGCGTGAAGTCTTCGTCCCGGTGGCGATAGCCCAGTTGGCCGAAGTAGTTGGTGCTGCGTTCGGGCCAGTGCAACTGGTAGATGTCGATCCAGTCGGTCTGCAGACGCTTGAGGCTGGCGTCGAGCGCGGCGGCGATGTGGTGCCGGTTGTGCTTTAGATAGCCGTCGCGGATGTGGGTGATGCCGTTGCCCGGCCCTGCGACCTTGCTCGCCAGGACCCAGTCCGCCCGGTCCCGTCTGGCGGCGAACCAGTTGCCGATGATGGTTTCGGTGGCACCGTAGGTCTCGGGGCGAGGAGGGACCGGGTACATCTCCGCCACGTCCATGAAGTTGACGCCGTAGGCTTTGGCACGTTCGATCTGCGCAAACGCCTGGGCCTGAGTGTTCTGTTCGCCCCAGGTCATGGTGCCAAGGCAGAGGCTGCTGACCTTCACATCCGTGCGGCCGAGTTGACGGTATTGCATGGTGGCTCCTCGTCGGGCGAAAGATCGTTATCAAATCAGGTTGAAATTTTTCCTGCAATCGGCATAATTTCGCGGCTTTCTTTGCGGGGATGCCTAGCCTGCCGAGAAGGAAGGCGGGGATGCCTAGCCTGCCGAAAACCTTTTGCCGTAGCGGACGCGCTGACCCGAGCCCCCGATAGCGTCTGTTTCCGGCTGCCCTGTGTTGCCAGGGCGAGCACTATTCAGTAAGATCCGCCGTCTTATTTTCAGGGCGGCCCCTGAGGCTATAGCGAATGAAGACTTTTACTGCAAAACCGGAAACTGTTAAGCGCGACTGGTATGTCGTCGACGCTGCCGGTCAGACCCTGGGTCGTCTGGCCACCGAAATTGCAAGCCGTCTGCGCGGCAAGCACAAGCCGGAATACACTCCGCACGTTGATACCGGCGACTACATCGTCGTCATCAATGCCGAGCAGGTTCGTGTCACTGGTTCCAAAACCACCGACAAGAAGTACTACTCGCACTCCGGTTTCCCGGGTGGCATCAAGGAGATCAACTTCGAGAAGCTGATCGCCAAGGCGCCTGAGCGCGTGATCGAGACCGCGGTCAAAGGCATGCTGCCGAAGAACCCGCTGGGTCGCGACATGTATCGCAAGCTGAAGGTGTACAAGGGTGCCGTCCACCCGCACACCGCTCAGCAGCCCCAAGAACTGAAGATTTAACGGGATAGATTCATTATGTCGGCGACTCAAAATTACGGCACTGGCCGTCGCAAGACTGCAACCGCGCGCGTATTCCTGCGCCCGGGTACTGGCAAGATTTCCATCAACAATCGCAGCCTGGAGCAGTTCTTCGGCCGCGAAACTGCTCGCATGGTCGTGCGTCAGCCTCTGGAGCTGACCGAGACCGTCGAGAAGTTCGACATCTACGTCACCGTTCTCGGTGGTGGTGTCAGTGGTCAGGCCGGTGCCATCCGTCATGGCATCACTCGCGCCCTGATCAGCTACGACGAGTCCCTGCGCAGCCCGCTGCGCAAGGCCGGCTACGTGACTCGCGACGCTCGCGAAGTCGAACGTAAGAAAGTCGGTCTGCGTAAAGCGCGTAAGCGTCCGCAGTACTCCAAGCGCTAATACGGCGCTGCAAGAAACGCCCAGGTTCCTTTTCGGCCTGGGCGTTTTTTTATGCCTGTGGAAAAGTTGGCTGCGACAGCTTGTCGCACTCGCGAATCCCTAGTGGTTCAAGGCTTTCAGCTGTTTTGTATCCGGCTATTACCTTGTCATCAGAGGGGGTTTTCTTTACCATTTGGCGAATTTTTTGCGCGGCTCGATTTTTACTTAGTAGAGGCCTGAACAACAGGCCGCAAAGCTGATGGGAGACGACTGAATGAGCAATGACGGCGTGAATGCAGGCCGGCGTCGCTTCCTTGTGGCAGCCACATCCGTGGTGGGTGCTGCAGGAGCGGTGGGTGCTGCGATCCCGTTTGTGGGGTCATGGCAACCCAGTGCCAAGGCCAAGGCCGCAGGTGCACCTGTGAAGGTGAACATCGCCAAGATCGACGCAGGCCAGCAGATTGTCGCCGAATGGCGCGGTCAGCCCGTGTTCATCTTGCGCCGCACGGAGGAAATCCTCGGTAACCTGGCCAAGATTGACGGCAGCATGGCCGACCCGGAGTCCAAAGCCTCCGTGCAACCGACCTACGTCGATCCGCAGAAGCGTTCGATCAAGCCGGAGATCCTGGTGCTGGTCGGCCTGTGCACCCACCTGGGCTGCTCGCCTTCCTTCCGTCCCGAGGTCGCCCCGGCTGACCTGGGTGCCGAGTGGGTTGGTGGTTACTTCTGCCCGTGCCACGGTTCCCGCTACGACCTCGCTGGCCGCGTCTACAAAGCGCAGCCTGCCCCCTTGAACCTGCCGGTGCCACCCCACTCCTACGAGTCGGATGATGTCATCATCATCGGCGTGGACCAGGAGAAGGCATGATGAGCAAATTCATGGAATGGATCGATGCGCGCTTCCCCGCCACCAAGATGTGGGAAGACCATCTGAGCAAGTACTACGCTCCCAAGAACTTCAACTTCTTCTACTTTTTCGGCTCGCTGGCTCTGCTGGTTCTGGTCAACCAGATCCTGACCGGTGTCTGGCTGACCATGAGCTTCACTCCGTCCGCGGAAGAAGCCTTCGCTTCCGTCGAATACATCATGCGCGACGTGGAATACGGGGTGATCATCCGTTACCTCCACTCCACGGGTGCGTCCGCGTTCTTCATCGTGGTCTACCTGCACATGTTCCGCGGCCTGCTCTACGGCTCCTACCAGAAGCCCCGTGAGCTGGTGTGGATCTTCGGCATGCTGATCTACCTCGCTCTGATGGCCGAGGCCTTCATGGGCTACCTGCTGCCCTGGGGCCAGATGTCCTACTGGGGTGCACAGGTGATCATCTCGCTGTTCGGCGCGATCCCGGTCATCGGTGACGACCTCACCCAGTGGATCCGTGGTGACTACCTGATCTCCGGTATCACCCTGAACCGCTTCTTCGCCCTGCACGTGATCGCTCTGCCGATCGTGATCCTGGGTCTGGTGGTCCTGCATATCCTGGCGCTCCACGAAGTGGGCTCCAACAACCCGGATGGTGTGGACATCAAGAAGAAGAAGGACGAGAACGGCATTCCGCTGGACGGCATCGCCTTCCACCCGTACTACACCGTGAAGGACATTGTCGGTGTTGTGGTGTTCCTCTTCGTGTTCTGCTTCGTGGTGTTCTTCTTCCCGGAAATGGGTGGGTATTTCCTCGAGAAGCCGAACTTCGAGCAGGCCAACCCGTTCAAGACGCCTGAGCACATTGCGCCTGTCTGGTATTTCACCCCGTTCTACGCAATTCTCCGCGCGGTTCCGGATAAGCTGATGGGCGTGATTGCGATGGGAGCTGCAATCGCTGTGCTGTTCGTCCTGCCTTGGCTGGATCGCAGCCCTGTGCGCTCCATGCGCTACAAGGGCTGGCTGAGCAAGATCTGGCTGCTGGTGTTCTGCGTTTCCTTCATCATTCTCGGCGTGCTGGGTGTTCTGGCGCCGACCCCTGGCCGTACGCTGCTTTCGCAGGTGTGCACCATCCTGTACTTCGCGTACTTCATCCTGATGCCGTTCTACACCAGGATGGAAACAACCAAACCGGTTCCGGAAAGGGTGACAGGCTGATGAAGAAGCTATTTGCTGCATTTGTTATCGCTCTCCTGCCGGTTGCCGCATTCGCTTCCGGTGGTGAAAAGGTCGAGTTGGATCATGTCGAAATCGACCTGACCGACAAGGCTGCCATGCAGGATGGTGCGCGCACCTTCGCCAACTACTGCATGGGCTGTCACGGTGCCAAGTTCCAGCGCTATGAACGTGTAGCCAAGGATCTGGGCATCCCCGAAGAGCTGATGCTGGAAAATCTGGTGTTCACCGGTGCAAAGATCGGTGACCACATGCAGAGCGCCATGAAGCCGAACGACGCCAAGGTGTGGTTCGGTGCAGCTCCGCCGGACCTGACCCTTGTGGCTCGCGTTCGTGGTACCGACTGGCTGTACAGTTACCTGCGTGCTTTCTACGAAGACCCGGCACGTCCGTGGGGCGTCAACAACAAGGTTTTCCCGAACGTGGGTATGCCTAACGTACTGGTGGGTCTGCAAGGTCGCCAGGTTGTCGGTTGCAAGCAGGTTCAGGTTGTCGAAGATGGCAAGAAGCAGTTCGATCCGCTGACCGGTGCGCCGATTACCCATGAGGCGTGCGACCAGCTGACTATCGTTCCGAAGACCGGCAAGCTGACCGAGGCCGAGTTCGATCAGAAGATCCAGAATCTGGTGACCTTCCTGGCTTACTCCGCTGACCCGAACAAGCTGCATATGCAGCGCATCGGGACCTACGTCCTGCTGTATCTGGCCTTCTTTTTCGTGTTCGCCTACCTGCTCAAGCGTGAGTACTGGAAAGACGTTCACTGATCGAAAGCTGATGCTGTAACGCGCGCGCCCTGATGGGCGCGCGCTTTTTTTGACTCCGCATAAAACTTCAAGCGAGGAGGGCGCGATGGCGGCTATTACCAAGCTGACCTGTTACTCCGACCCCGCGGATCACTATTCCCATCGTGTGCGTATCGTCCTTGCAGAGAAGGGCGTTGCTGTAGATATCATCGATGTCGCCAATGGCCAGTGCCCGCCAAAGCTGATCGAGTCGAACCCTTATGGCACTGTGCCCACGTTGTTGGACAGGGATCTTGCACTGTATGAGCCGACGGTGGTGATGGAGTACCTGGAAGAGCGCTATCCTCACCCGCCGCTGATGCCGGTCTATCCCGTTGCACGGGGCAATACCCGGTTACTCATGCATCGGGTTCAGCGCGATTGGTGTTCCCTGGTCGATCTGGTGCTGGACCCAAAGATCAAGGATGCAGCGAAGGCCCAGGCTCGCAAGGAGCTTCGGGAAAGCCTCACCGGCGTGTCTCCGTTGTTTGCTGACAAGCCTTTCTTTCTCAGTGAAGAGATGAGTCTTGTAGACTGCTGCCTGTTGCCCATCCTCTGGCGTCTGCCGAAGCTGGGTATCGAATTGCCTCGTCCGGCCAAGCCGCTTCTCGAGTATATGGATCGCCATTTCTCGCGGCCGGCTTTCCAGGCGAGTCTGTCGGACGTTGAGCGTGATATGCGTTGAGGTGAATCGATGAAATCCAGTCGTCCCTATCTGGTTCGGGCCCTGTATGAGTGGATCGTCGACAACGATTGCACACCCCATTTGCTCGTCAATGCGGAGCATGCGGGTGTTCGGGTGCCTCCGGGGTATGCGAGTGACGGCCAGATTGTGCTGAACGTGTCGCCGAGTGCTGTCCGTCATCTGCACATGGATAACGAAGCGGTGAGCTTTGAGGGGCGTTTCGGTGGCGTCGCCCATAGCCTCTACATCCCTGGCGCGGCGGTCATGGCCATCTACGCACGTGAGAACGGGCAAGGCATGGTCTTCGACCTGGAGTCGTCTGCAATGGATGAAGGGGACGGCCCTGAGGATGATGGGCCATCTGGTGATGGCGCCTCTCCTTCTTCGGGAGGAGGTCGTCCGGCCGGTCGGCCCAGCCTGAAAGTGGTGAAATAAAAAAAGGCGATCCAACTGGATCGCCTTTTTATTTATGGCTGTTGTATTCAGTTGGTGTATTCGAAGAGCTTGATGATCTTCTGTACGCCGGAAACCCCTTGCACCACGCTGGTGGCCAGCCCTGCTTCCTGGCGGCTCACCAGGCCCAGCAGGTAGACGATTCCGTTCTCGGTCACCACCTTGATGTTGGAGCTGGGGATTTGGCTGTTGGCGAGCAGTTGGGTGGTGATCTTGGTGGTGATGGCGCTGTCATTCATGCGTGCCAGGGTCGATGAGTTCGCTCCGACCTGCAGTTCGTTGTGAACCTTCTTGACGCCCTGAGCAGTACGAGCCGCCTGCTCTGCCAGCGTCTTCAGGTTCTGCTTGGGAGTTTGTCCAGCCAGCAGCACCACGCCGTTGAAGCTGGTTACCACGATGTGCGAGTTGGTCTTGAGCTCGGGGCTTGCGGCGTCGATCTTGGCGCGCACCTTCGAGGGGGTGGACTGGTCATCAATGGTCTTGCCAATGGTTCGGCCACCGCAGCCGCCCAACACAAGGGTGAATGCCAGTAGGGTCAGGATCAGGGGGGAACGGGTCATTCTTCACTCCCAAACAATTGACGGTCGATCAGGTCGCAGAGGCAGTGGATGGCCAGGAGGTGGACCTCCTGGATACGCGCGGTGACTTTGGAGGGCACGCGAATCTCGACATCCTCGGGCAGTAGCAGGGATGCCATGCCACCACCATCGCGACCTGTCAGGGCGACGATGATCATTTCGCGATCGTGTGCGGCCTGGATGGCCTGGATCACGTTGGCCGAGTTGCCGCTGGTGGAGATGGCGAGCAGCACGTCGCCCGGTTGGCCAAGTGCGCGGATCTGTTTCGAGAAGACTTCGTTGTAGCTGTAGTCATTGGCGATCGAGGTGATCGTGGAGCTGTCGGTGGTCAGCGCCAGGGCTGGCAGGCTGGGGCGCTCGCGCTCGAAGCGGTTTAGCAGTTCGGAGGAAAAATGCTGGGCATCGCCAGCGGAGCCACCGTTGCCGCACGCGAGGATCTTGCCCTCGTTCAGCAGCGCATTGACCATCACCATGCTGGCATGCTCGATGTGGGGGGCCACGACTTCCATGGCGAGCAGCTTGGTGTCGATGCTGGCCTGGAACAACTGGCGGATTCGGGGTTGCATGTCCATCGGTATGACCTTCAGTGGAAGGCGACTGTTCAAGTGTCGAAGGCGTTCTTAAGCCAGGTCAGTCGCACGGGTGAGTCGCCATCCATCGAGTCGATGGCGATCACGTCAAATCGGCAAGGGTGATTGGCCCAGCGGGATTCCTTCTGCAGGAAGTACTGTGCCGCACTGATGAGTTTTGCGCGCTTGCGCGCATCTACGCTTTCCAGTGCTCCGCCCCAGGCTCTATGCCGCCTGTAGCGGACTTCGGCGAATACTACTGTATCGCCGTCCAGCATGACCAGATCGAGCTCGCCCCGGGGGCATCGCCAGTTGCTGGCAAGCAATCGCAAGCCGTGCTTTTGAAGGTGTTGGCGGGCGACTTCTTCCGCGTTTCGCCCGCTGTCTCCGCTCGTGGTCAAGAGTCGCTATCGGGCAGGCGTTGGACTTGGCCGTCGCGGAACTCCGCCCACGGCAGTTGGCGCTCAACGCGCTGAGACGGAGTGAGACTGAGTCGGCCTGAGAGGCCGTCCACGCGGCTTTCCGGCAGGGCCTTCAACTCGGCGAGGCGTGGGGCTAGGCGGTACGCGTCTACGCCCATGGCATAGAGTCGGCCGAGGCTGCCGCCAGCTTGGGGCCACTGGCGGTCGACCTGTTGGCGAAGTGGGTCGTCGCGGTTCAGCAGCCAGGGGGTCTCGCAGAAGCGGATACCGCTCAGGTCCTGGTACTGGGCCACATCGTTACCACCGGAGTAGAGGTGTGACGTGGCGTAAACGGGGACGTCGCCAGCGTACTGAAAGGCCAGCGTGGGCTTGATCTGTTGGGCTTGCTGCGGTGTGGCGGCGAGGAAGATGAAGTCGACGTCCTGGCGGCGAGTCGGCTGGGTGGCAACGGAGGTGCCGAGTGTGCTTCGCAGGCGTTTGGCGCGCACTTCACTTTGGCGAAGCTGGAACAGGTCTGCGATTTGCTGGGCCAGTTGCACCGGTTGGTCCACGTGTTCTGCGGCGATCAGGCTGCCGCCGGCTTGCTGCCAGCTCTGGCGGAAGGCGGCGAGCACTCGGTCCCCCCACTCGCCGCGTGGCACCATGGCGACAGCGCGGCGCATGCCGTCGGACCAGGCGCGGCGCGCTACTTCGCGTGCTTCGTCTTCGGCCGCTAGGCCAAACTGGAAGAGCTGTGCCGGCCCTTCTTGTCCAGCATCGCTGTAGTTCAGGGCCAGTGTGGTGATGGGCAACTGCTGGCGTTCGTTCATCTGCTTGACCAGCGGCTTCTCCAGCGGACCGACCACGAGTTGTACGCCGTCCATCTGGGCCTGGCGATAGAAGTCATCGAGCGAGGTCAGGTGGGCGCTGTCGTAAATCTGAATGGAGGGCGGGTTCTGGCCGGCTTGCTGCGCCTGGTAGTGGGCGGCGAGGAAGCCATCGCGTAGTGCGCGGGCTACCGAGGCCAGTGGCCCTTCCTGCGGTAGGAGCAAGGCAATCTTGGTCAGGGGTTGGTTGGCGAGCTCTTTCAATTTGGCCAGCGGTGCAGGCAGTTGCTCGGCTGCCGGGTGTTGCGGATGCTGGCTGCGCCAGGCTTCGATGGCGGCTTGCTGCTGGGGCAGGGTGGCGGCGCTGCGTGTTGAGCGGGCGAGTTCCATCCATCCTGCCAGGTCGGCATCGCCGGTCGGCTGCAACTGATCCACGGGCAAGCCGGAAATCAGCACCCAGATGGCTTCATGGTTCTGCTTTTCAGCTTCGCCATTGAGCAGTGGGGCAATGAAGACGCGCTCGCGTGCGGCGGCCAGGCTCTGTCCATCTGCCTCCAGGGCACGTGCGCGTACGAGCTGGGAGCGTACTTGCTGGTCGACCGGGAGTTCAGCCAATCGGTCGAGGCTGGGGTGGCCAAGTGCTTTCAGGGCGCTCTTGGGTTGATTGCGCGCCATGGCCAGTTCGGCTGAAAGGGTGCTGGCAAATACCTGTTGCGCAGGTTTCAGGCCGTCCAGTTGGACTTGCTCCAGGATGCGGGCTGCGCGGCCGACGTCCTGCTGGCGATAGGCCAGATCTGCAGCTGACAGGCGCAGTATGGCGGCTTGCTCGGGTTTGCTCTCTCCGGCCTTTTGCAGGAGCTGTTCGATGCTGGCCTGGGGTGTGCGGGGCAGTTCGCCGAGGCTGGATGTAGGCGAGCTGCCGCAGGCGACCAGGAGGCCGGCGAGGCAGAGGGCAGAGAGCGGGCGCAGTCGAGCGATCATTTAACGATCCCGGTACTTGATCAACGAAGCCCGCGATTGTACCGGAGGGGCGGGCGGGGTGCGATGTCGGTGCCTGGAAACGGGCTACAATGCGCGCCTTTCAGTTTATTCCGAGGTGCCCTGTGACTCTTTCCACGTCTTCTGTTGCTGCCGCCCAGCCCGGCAAGCTCTACGTGGTCGCGACGCCCATCGGTAACCTCGACGACATCAGTTCGAGGGCCTTGCGCACGCTGAGGGAAGTTGCGCTGATCGCTGCAGAGGATACGCGTCATTCGATTCGCCTCCTGCAGCACTTCGGAATCACAACGGCCCTCGCGGCCTGCCATGACCACAACGAACGTGAGCAAGGCGGCCGCTTCGTGGCTCGGCTGCTGGCTGGAGATGACGTTGCGCTGATTTCGGATGCGGGTACGCCGCTGATCTCCGATCCCGGGTATCACCTTGTGCGCCAGGTGCGTGCGGCCGGAATTGAGGTGGTGCCGGTGCCGGGGCCCAGTGCGCTGATCGCAGCGCTGTCGGCGGCCGGTCTTCCGTCTGATCGCTTCATCTTTGAAGGCTTCCTGCCAGCGAAGGCAGCGGCGCGAAGAGGGCGACTGGAGCTATTAAAGGAAGAGCCGCGGACGCTCATCTTCTATGAGGCGCCTCATCGGGTGCTGGAGTCGGTCCAGGACATGGCGTTGCTGTTCGGCGAGGCGCGTCATGCCGTGCTTGCCCGTGAACTCACCAAGACGTTCGAGACCCTTAAGGGAGCACCGCTCGGTGGATTGGCCGAGTGGATCGCGGCAGACAGCAATCAGCAGCGAGGCGAGTGCGTGCTGCTGGTAGCTGGTTGGCAGCCCCCGGAAGGAGAGGATGCGATCAGCGGCGAGGCGTTGCGTGTATTGGATCTGTTGTTGGGCGAACTCCCGCTGAAGCGCGCGGCAGCTTTGGCCGCCGAGATCACCGGCGTACGCAAGAACCTCCTCTATCAGGCAGCGTTGGAGCGTCAGGCTGATTCCTGAGCTTGTGTCCTGGGCAGTCTGCCGCTAACCTTCGCGCCGGAGAGTCGATCGGACAGTCGCTGTCCCGTTTCGTTCGCGATTTCGGGAGGGAGGAAAGTCCGGGCTCCATAGGGCAGAGTGCCAGGTAACGCCTGGGAGGCGAGAGCCTACGGAAAGTGCCGCAGAAAATAACCGCCTAAGCGCGCAAGCGCCGGTAAGGGTGAAAAGGTGTGGTAAGAGCGCACCGCACGACTGGTAACAGCTCGTGGCTAGGTAAACCCCACTCGGAGCAAGACCAAATAGGAATCCTTGGCGTGGCCCGCGTCGGATTCGGGTAGGTTGCTAAAGGCTGTCAGTGATGGCAGCCGTAGATGAATGACTGTCCACGACAGAACCCGGCTTACAGATCGACTCTCCACTTTTCCCCACTTTCCCCTCAGAAATACCCCTCCCTGCCTCCTGTCTGAAATTTCAGAAGCCCTAACTCTTAAGACATTACTTTAAGTTTGCATCTCGGCGTCTTTGTTGCCGCTGATTTTTCATTCTGAAATACGCAGAAAAACTCCCTCCGTTTCGCCAAAAAGTTCTCTAAATCACCGTCCCGTAAGGAATTTTCCGTTCTGGCGCGCCTTGACGGTGGGGCGGGGCCATTTCTATAGTGTGCGGAGTGGTGGAAAGTGGGTAGAAGTGGGATTAATTGGTACGGATAGCCTGATTCAGGGGAAGCGCAGCCGTGTTTCGCGGAGCAAATGCCATCAGTCTCGATGCCAAAGGGCGCATCGCGATGCCAAGTCGGTATCGCGACGAGCTTCTTTCGCGTTGTGCTGGGCAGCTCATCGTTACCATCGATGCGGTTGACCGTTGTCTGACCCTCTACCCCCTTCCTGAGTGGGAAATCATTGAAGCCAAGCTCCGCGAGTTGCCGTCCCTGCGAGAGGAAACGCGTCGACTGCAGCGCCTGCTGATTGGCAACGCCGTTGATCTCGAGCTGGATGGCAATGGTCGTTTCCTGGTCCCGCCCCGTCTGCGTGAGTACGCCGGGCTGGACAAGAAGGCGATGTTGGTGGGGCAACTGAACAAATTTCAGATCTGGGATGAAGACGCCTGGAATACCGTTTCCGACGCTGATCTCCAGGCAATCAAACAACCCGGCGGCCTGCCGGACGAACTGCGTGATCTTATCCTGTGAGCATTGAAAGCAGCTTCCGCCACATCACTGTCCTGCTCGACGAGGCCGTTGAAAGTCTCGCCGTGCGTGTGGACGGCTGCTACCTCGATGGCACCTTCGGGCGAGGTGGGCACAGTCGGCTCATTCTTCGGCATCTTGGCAGCGAGGGGCGGCTTCTCGGTTTTGACAAGGACCCCCAAGCCATCTCCACGGGGCAAGCGCTGGCGGCCGAAGACGGCCGCTTTGTCATTGTGCAGCGCAGCTTTGCCGAACTTGGCGAAGAGCTTGCCGAGCGTGGATTGGCTGGTCGGATCGACGGCGTCCTGCTGGACCTTGGAGTCTCGTCTCCGCAGCTGGATGACGCTGAGCGTGGCTTCAGTTTCCTCAACGATGGCCCGCTGGACATGCGCATGGACCCTGAGCGTGGCCAGAGTGCAGCGCAGTGGATTGCCACAGCGAGCGAAGATGAGATCAGCCATGTGCTCAAGGAATACGGCGAGGAGCGCTTCGCTCGCCGCATGGCTCGTGCCATTGTGCAGCGTCGTGCCGAGCGCCCCTTCGAGCGCACCGCCGACCTGGCGGCCGTGATCGCCGCTGCCAACCCGGCCTGGGAGAAGGGCAAAAACCCTGCGACCCGTGCCTTCCAGGGCATCCGAATCCACATCAACAACGAGTTGGGTGACCTCGAGCGCGGCCTGCAGGCTGCGCTGGACAGCCTCGCCATCGGCGGTCGCTTGGTTGTGATCAGCTTCCACTCGCTGGAAGACCGCATCGTTAAACAATTCATGCGCCGCCAGGTCAAGGGCGAGGCGGACAACCTGCCCCGCGATTTGCCCGTGCGCCAGGCCGCGTTCGAACCGCGCCTGCGACTGCTCGGCAAGCCCCAGTACGCCTCCGAGGCGGAACTCAAGGCCAACCCCCGCTCCCGTAGCGCGGTGATGCGTGTGGCGGAGAAGCTGCGATGAGCCGCCTTTTCTCCAAGCCCCTGCCGCGCGGCAGCTTCATCATGTTGCTGTTGTTCGTTGGCGTGCTGGTGTCCGCTATCTCGGTGTCCTACAGCGCTTACTGGAACCGGCAGTTGCTCAACAAGCTGTATGCCGAGCTCAGTGTCCGTGACAAGGCCCAGGCTGAGTGGGGACGGCTGATTCTTGAGCAAAGCACCTGGACGGCCCATAACCGCATCGAGTCCCTGGCGACCGAACAGCTCAAGATGCGCATCCCCGAGCCTGCGGAAATCCGCATGGTGGCCCCATGATGAACCTGGAGGGCGCGCTCTATCCGTGGCGCTTCCGGATCGTCCTCGGCCTGCTTGGCGTGATGGTCGCCGCGATTGCTTGGCGCATAGTCGACCTGCACGTCATCGACCACGACTTCCTCAAGGAGCAGGGCGACGCGCGAAGTGTCCGCCACATCCCGATTCCGGCTCACCGCGGCCTGATTACTGATCGCAATGGCGAGCCGCTGGCCGTCAGTACCCCGGTGACTACCCTGTGGACCAATCCCAAGGACCTCATGGCATTTCGCGACCAGTGGCAGGCGATCGCTGGCGCGTTGGGGCAGGACCCACGCATCTTCGCCGAGCGCATCGAGCAGAATGCCAACCGCGAATTCCTGTATCTGGCCCGTGGCCTTACGCCAGAGCAGGGGCAGATGATCCTTGATCGCAAACTCCCGGGCGTTTATGCCATTGAGGAGTTTCGTCGTTTCTACCCCGCTGGCGAAGTCACTGCCCATGTGGTCGGCTTCACCGACGTGGATGATCGCGGCCGTGAGGGTGTCGAACTGTCCTTCGATCAGTGGCTGGCGGGTGTTCCCGGCAAGCGCCAGGTTCTGAAGGACCGCCGCGGCAGGCTGATCAAGGACGTCCAGGTCACCCGCAATGCCAAGCCCGGCAAGACCCTCGCGTTGTCCATCGATCTGCGCCTGCAGTACCTCGCCCACCGCGAACTGCGCAATGCGTTGGTGGAGAACGGTGCCAAGGCGGGCAGCCTGGTCATTGTCGACGTGAAAACCGGTGAAGTGCTGGCCATGGCCAACCAGCCCACCTACAACCCAAACAACCGCCGCAACCTGCTGCCGGCGGCGATGCGCAACCGCGCCATGATCGACGTGTTCGAGCCGGGCTCCACCGTCAAGCCGATCTCCATGGCTGCTGCCTTGCAGTCCGGCCGCTGGAAGCCGGAAGACAAGGTTGAGGTTTATCCCGGCTCTCTACAGATCGGTCGCTACACCATCAAGGACGTGTCCAGGAGTGAAGGTCCGATTCTCGATTTGACCGGCATCCTCATCAATTCCAGCAACGTCGGAATGAGCAAGATCGCCTTCGACATCGGTGGCGAGAGCATCTACGACACCATGCGCCGGCTCGGGCTTGGCCAGGACACCGGCCTCGGCTTTCCCGGCGAGCGCGTCGGCAACCTGCCCAACCACCGCGAGTGGCGCAAGGCTGAAACCGCGACCCTGTCTTATGGCTACGGCCTGTCGGTCACAGCGGTGCAGATGGTCCATGCCTACGCCACTCTGGCCAACAACGGCTTGGCTGTTCCGCTGTCCATGACCCGTGTCGACAGACTGCCATCCGGTTCCCAGGCCATCCCGCCCGATGTCGCCAAGACCTTGCAAGGCATGCTCCAGCAAGTGGTAGAGGCGCCGCGCGGTGTGTTCCGCGCCCAGGTCCCGGGCTACCACGTCTCCGGCAAGAGCGGCACCGCGCGCAAGGCCAGCGTGGGCACCAAAGGCTACACCCAGAACGCCTACCGCTCGCTTTTCGCGGGCTTCGGGCCGTCCACCAACCCGCGCCTGGCGATGGTGGTTGTGATCGACGAGCCCACCAAGGCCGGCTACTTCGGCGGCCTGGTATCGGCACCCGTATTCGGTAGGGTCATGGCCGGCGCGCTGCGACTGATGAACATCGCCCCGGACAACCTGCCCACCGAGGAACAACAGACCGCTAATGCGGCCAACGGCAAAGGAGGGCGCACCTGATGCCCATGCCACTGAACCAACTGCTACTTCAGGCGCAGGGTGCTGCGCTGATCCGCGAACTTACCCTGGACAGTCGTAAGGTGCTGCCCGGCGACCTGTTCCTGGCTGTTCCCGGCGGTCAGCACGACGGCCGTCTGCACATCGCTGACGCACTCGCACGGGGCGCGGCCGCCGTGGCTTATGAAAGCGAGTCTGCGCCCAGCCTGCCGGCGCCCACCCAGGCCGAGCTGATCCCCATCAAGGGGCTTGCTGGCCAGCTTTCGGCCATTGCCGGGCGTTTCTATGGCGAACCCAGCCGTGCGCTGGATTTGGTCGGCGTGACCGGCACCAACGGTAAAACAAGCGTCAGCCAGTTGGTGGCCCAGGCGCTGGACCGACTGGGCGAGCGCTGCGGCATTGTTGGCACCCTGGGCACCGGGTTCCATGGCGAGCTGGAGAGCGGCCGCCACACCACGCCTGACCCCCTCGCTGTCCAGGCCACCCTGGCCCGCCTCAAGCAGGCAGGTGCCCGTGCGGTGGCGATGGAGGTTTCGTCCCATGGCCTGGAACAGGGGAGGGTGGCTGCGCTTGCGTTCGACGTGGCGGTATTCACCAACCTGTCCCGCGATCATCTGGACTACCACGGTTCCATGGAAGCCTACGGCGCTGCCAAGGCCCGCCTTTTCGAGTGGCCGGACTTGCGCTGCCGCGTGATCAATCTGGACGACGCATTTGGCCGTGAACTGGCCAGTCGCGAGCATGACGCTCGCCTTATCGGCTACAGCCAGATCGACCCGGAAGCTTTCCTTTATTGCCGCGAAGCCTCGTTCGATGACGATGGTGTCCGCGCCCAGATCGTCACGCCTCAGGGAGAAGGCCTGCTGCGCAGTCCGCTGCTGGGGCGCTTCAACCTGAGCAACTTGCTGGCCGTGGTCGGTGCGCTGTTGGGCATGGGCTATCCGCTGGGCGATGTGCTGGCCGTACTGCCCGAACTGCAAGGGCCGGAAGGTCGTATGCAACGCCTGGGCGGCGGTGAGAAACCACTGGTGGTAGTCGACTACGCCCACACCCCTGATGCCCTTGAAAAGGTGCTCGAAGCCCTGCGTCCCCACGCGCGTGGGCGGCTGCTCTGCCTGTTCGGCTGTGGCGGTGACCGTGATCGTGGCAAGCGTCCGCTGATGGCTGCCGTAGCCGAGCGTCTGGCTGATGCCGTGCTGGTCACCGACGACAATCCGCGCACCGAGGACCCGGCCCGCATCTTCGATGACATCCGCCCGGGCTTTGCCGAGCAGTCCACCGTCGAGTTCGTGCACGGTCGGGGCACCGCTATTGCGCAACTCATCGCCTCGGCCGGCGTCGACGATGTCGTCTTGCTGGCAGGCAAGGGGCATGAGGATTACCAGGAGATCCAGGGCGAGCGCCTGCCCTTCTCCGATCTAGTTGAAGCAGAAAGCGCCTTGTCCACCTGGGAGCGCCCATGATCGAAGCCTTACGCCTCAGCAGCCTGCAGTCCCCCTTGGCGGGGCGGCTCGTCGGCGAAGACGCCACGTTCACCTCGGTCTCCACCGATAGCCGGCGCATCGAGTCCGGCCAGTTGTTCATCGCCCTGACCGGGCCGAAGTTCGATGGTCATGACTATCTGGCTGACGTAGCCGCCAAGGGCGCTGTTGCTGCTTTGGTGGAGCGTGCAGTCGAAGGCGTTCACCTGCCGCAGTTGGTGGTGGCCGATACCCGCGAGGCCCTCGGGCGACTGGGCGCGCTCAATCGCGATGCCTTCATTGGCCGTGTTGCAGCGGTGACCGGTTCCAGCGGCAAGACCACCGTCAAGGAGATGCTCGCCAGCATCCTGCGTACCCAGGGGCCGGTGCTGGCCACCCGGGGCAATCTGAACAATGACCTCGGTGCACCACTGACACTGCTGGAGCTCGCTCCCGAGCACCGCAGCGGCGTCATCGAGCTGGGCGCTTCCCGTGTGGGCGAGATCGCCTACACCGTCGGTCTCACCCGTCCGCACGTAGCGATCATCAACAATGCCGGCAACGCCCACGTTGGCGAGTTCGGCGGGCCGGAGAAGATCATCCTGGCCAAGGGGGAAATCCTCGAAGGTCTGGCGAGTGATGGCACCGCCGTGCTCAATCTTGACGACAAGGCTTTCGAGACCTGGCGCCAGCGTGCCTCTGGTCGCCCGGTCCTGAGTTTTGCCCTGAACGATGTCCGCGCTGACGTACGGGCCGATTCCATCGTGCGTGACGCCCGTGGCTGCATGGGCTTCCGCCTGACGGGCGTGACTGGCGAGGCGGACATCCAGCTCAACCTGCTGGGTCTGCACAACGTGGCCAATGCCCTCGCTGCCGCTGCTGCAGCCCACGCCCTGGGTGTGCCTCTGGTCGACATCCGCCTGGGGCTGCAGAGTCTGCAGCCGGTCAAAGGCCGCACCGTTGCACTGTTGGCGACGAGTGGCATGCGGGTGATCGACGACAGCTATAACGCCAACCCCGCGTCGATGATGGCCGCTGTTGACATACTCACCGGCTTTTCCGGTCGCACCGTTCTGGTGCTGGGGGACATGGGTGAACTGGGCGAATGGGCCGAACAGGGTCATCGCGACGTGGGACTCTACGCGCGGGGCAAGGTCAGTTCGCTGTATGCCGTGGGTCCTCTGATGCGTCACGCCGTCGAGGCGTTTGGCCCAGGCGGCCGTCATTTCATCGACCAGACCAGTCTGGTCGAAGCGTTGTCCGGTGAGCAGGACGCAAACACCACCATTCTGATCAAAGGTTCCCGTAGCGCGGCGATGGACAAGGTCGTCGCGGCCCTCTGCGGGACGGGGGAGGCTCACTAATCATGCTGCTGCTGCTCGCTGAGTACCTGCAACAGTTCTACAAAGGGTTCGGCGTATTCCAGTACCTGACCCTGCGCGGGATTCTCGGCGTCCTGACGGCCCTGTCGCTGTCGCTCTGGCTCGGTCCCTGGATGATCCGCACCTTGCAGATCCGCCAGATCGGCCAGTCCGTGCGTAATGACGGCCCGCAATCGCACCTGTCCAAATCCGGCACGCCCACCATGGGCGGTGCGCTGATCCTCACGGCCATCGGCATCAGCACGCTGCTGTGGGCCGACCTGTCGAATCGTTACGTTTGGGTGGTGCTCGCTGTCACCCTGCTGTTCGGTGCCATTGGCTGGGTGGATGACTACCGCAAGGTGATCGAGAAGAACTCCCGTGGCCTGCCGAGTCGCTGGAAGTATTTCTGGCAGTCGGTGTTCGGCATCGCAGCGGCCGTCTTCCTCTACATGACCGCCACCACGCCGGCCGAGACGACCCTGATCCTGCCGCTGGTGAAGGACGTCGGCATCCCGTTGGGCGTCGGCTTCATTGTCCTGACCTACTTCGTGATCGTGGGCTCCAGCAACGCGGTGAACCTCACCGACGGCCTGGATGGCCTGGCGATCATGCCGACCGTGATGGTCGGCGGTGCGCTGGGGATCTTCTGCTACCTCTCCGGCAACATCAAATTTGCCGAGTACCTGCTGATTCCCTATGTACCGGGCGCGGGCGAGCTGATCGTGTTCTGCGCCGCCCTGGTGGGCGCCGGCCTGGGCTTCCTCTGGTTCAACACTTACCCGGCACAGGTTTTCATGGGCGACGTCGGCGCCCTGGCGCTTGGTGCCGCTCTGGGCACCATCGCTGTGATCGTGCGCCAGGAAGTCGTGCTGTTCATCATGGGCGGCGTGTTCGTCATGGAGACCCTGTCCGTGATGATCCAGGTGGCCTCGTTCAAGCTCACCGGCCGCCGCGTGTTCCGCATGGCGCCCATTCATCACCATTTCGAACTCAAGGGCTGGCCCGAGCCCCGCGTGATCGTGCGCTTCTGGATCATCACCGTGATCCTCGTGCTGATCGGCCTGGCCACCCTGAAACTGCGTTGAGGACAGCATGAGCCTGATCGCTTCCGACCACTTCCGCATCGTTGTCGGCCTCGGCAAGAGCGGCATGTCCCTGGTGCGCTTCCTGGCGCGCCAGGGCGTGCCGTTCGCGGTCGCCGACACCCGCGAGAACCCGCCGGAGCTGGCGAAGCTGCGCCTCCAGTTCCCGCAGGTCGAAGTACGGTGCGGCGAGCTGGACGTGGAGTTCCTCTGCCGCGCCCAGGTGCTGTACGTGAGCCCCGGGTTGGCCCTTGCCACCCCGGCGCTGCAGGAAGCCGCCAAGCGTGGTGTGAAGCTGTCGGGTGACATCGAGCTGTTCGCCCGCCATGCCAAGGCACCTATCGTTGCGATCACCGGCTCCAACGCCAAGAGCACCGTCACTACCCTGGTTGGGGACATGGCGCGCGCGGCCGGCAAGCGGGTTGCGGTGGGAGGAAACCTCGGTACGCCGGCGCTGGACCTGCTGGCCGACGACATCGAGCTCTACGTGATGGAGCTGTCCAGCTTCCAGTTGGAGACCACCGAGCGGTTGAATGCCGAAGTGGCCACGGTGCTCAACGTCAGCGAAGACCACATGGACCGCTACGCCGACATGCAGGCCTATCATCTCGCCAAGCACCGCATCTTCCGCGGTGCCCGCCAGGTGGTGGTGAACCGTGGCGACGCATTGTCCCGTCCGCTGGTGGCCGACCAGCTGCCGTG
This sequence comes from Pseudomonas sp. 1D4, assembly GCF_001728925.1. Classification (NCBI taxonomy): domain Bacteria; kingdom Pseudomonadati; phylum Pseudomonadota; class Gammaproteobacteria; order Pseudomonadales; family Pseudomonadaceae; genus Pseudomonas; species Pseudomonas sp. 1D4. Next base: position 111,640 of record NZ_LXJQ01000002.1, on the reverse strand, counting down.
CTGGAGCTTTGGCCTGAACAAGCCGGATTTCAAAGCCTTCGGCCTCATCGAGGAAGATGGCGAGAAGTACCTGGCCTACCAGTTCGAGAAGCTCATGCCGGTGCGTGAGCTCAAGGTCCGTGGCGCCCATAACCAGGCCAACGCCCTGGCAGCCCTGGCGCTGGGCCATGCCGTCGGCCTGCCGTTCGAGCCGATGCTGGTTGCGCTGCGGGAGTTCACCGGCCTCGCTCACCGTTGCCAGTGGGTTCGCGAACTGCGCGGCGTGGCGTATTACGACGACTCCAAGGCCACCAACGTCGGTGCGGCCCTGGCTGCCATCGACGGCCTGGGGGCCGACATCGACGGCAAGCTCGTGCTGATCGCCGGCGGGGATGGCAAGGGGGCCGACTTCTCCGGCCTCACCGCACCGGTTGCACGCTACTGCCGAGCCGTGGTCCTGCTGGGGCGCGATGCCGAGCTGATCGCCGCCGCCCTGGGCAATGCGGTGCCGTTGGTTCGCGTTCAGACCCTTGATGAGGCCGTACAGCGTTGCGCCGAGCTGGCCCATGAGGGGGATGCAGTGCTGCTGTCGCCCGCCTGCGCCAGCCTCGACATGTTCAAGAACTTCGAGGAACGCGGGCGCCTGTTCGCCCAGGCTGCGGAGGGGTTGTCCTGATGCTCGCCCACCTGTTCGCCCAGCAGTCGCCGCTGCGCAATAACCGCGGCATCGATCTGGACTTCCCGCTCCTGGCGGGTTGTCTGGCGCTGCTCGGCCTTGGGTTGGTGATGGTCACCTCTGCATCTTCGGAAGTGGCCTCGGCGCTGTCCGGCAACCCGCTCTATCACAGCATTCGTCATCTCATTTACCTGACCATCGGTGGCGCGGCCTGCCTCGTCACCTTGCAGGTACCCATGGCGTTCTGGCAGCGCCACGGTGCTCGGCTGATGCTGCTGGCCTTCGTGCTGCTGATCATGGTGCTGTTGCCAGGTATCGGTCGCGAGGTGAACGGGGCCAAGCGTTGGATCGGCTTTGGTCTGTTCAACCTGCAGCCGTCTGAACTGGCCAAGCTGTTCACCGTTATGTTCATCGCCGGCTACCTGGTGCGCCGGCAGGACGAGGTGCGCTCCAAACTCACCGGCTTCATCAAGCCCATGCTGGTGCTCGGTCCCATGGCCGTGCTGCTGCTGGCCGAGCCGGACTTCGGGGCTACTGTGGTGTTGGTCGGCTCCTGCATTGCCATGCTGTTCCTCGGCGGCATCAACCTGGTGCGCTTCATCCCACTTGTCGTTGCCGTACTGGGAGCCGGCGTGCTGGTGATGACCAGCCAGAGCTATCGGATGCAGCGCCTGACCAACTTCATCGACCCCTGGGCCGACCAGTACGGTGCCGGTTACCAATTGAGCCAGGCATTGATCGCCTTCGGTCGTGGTGAATGGTTCGGCGTTGGCCTGGGCAACAGCATTCAGAAGCAGTTCTACCTGCCGGAAGCCCATACCGACTTCGTGTTCGCCGTACTGGCCGAGGAACTGGGCATGGTCGGGGCACTGGCTACGGTCGCTCTGTTCGTGTTCGTCAGTGTGCGGGCCCTCTATATCGGACTCTGGGCGGAGAAGGCCCGGCAGTATTTTTCGGCCTATGTGGCTTACGGCCTGGCGTTCCAATGGATTGGCCAGGTGCTCATCAACATCGGCGTGAACGTCGGCCTGCTGCCCACCAAGGGCCTCACGCTGCCGTTCCTCAGCTATGGCGGTAGCTCTCTGGTGATCTGCTGCGTCTGTATGGGCCTGCTGCTCCGGATCGAGTGGGAGCGCAGGACCTACCTGGGTAATGAAGACGTGGAGTTCGACGAGAGCGACTTCGCAGAAGAGGAGGTGCGCACATGACCGGCAATGTGCTCATCATGGCCGGCGGCACCGGCGGACACGTCTTTCCGGCGCTGGCCTGTGCCCGCGAATTCCAGGCGCGTGGTTACAGCGTGCACTGGCTGGGTACGCCCCGTGGCATCGAGAACGAACTGGTTCCCCAGGCCGGCTTGCCGCTCCACCTGATTCATATAAGCGGCCTCCGCGGCAAAGGACTTAAGTCTCTGCTCAAGGCGCCTTTCGAGCTGTTGCGCTCGCTATTCCAGGCTCGCCGTGTGGTGCGTGAGCTCAAACCGGTGTGCGTGCTGGGCATGGGCGGCTACGTGACGGGCCCCGGCGGCCTGGCGGCGCGCCTCGCGGGTGTACCTCTGGTGATCCACGAGCAGAACGCAGTGGCGGGTACGGCCAACCGCAGCCTGGCGCCTTTTGCGAAGCGTATCTGCGAGGCGTTCCCCAATACCTTCGCGGCCAGCAGCAAACGCCGCACCACTGGGAACCCGGTGCGTGAAGAGCTGTTTCTGGAGACTCCGCGTGATGCGCTGGAAGGCCGTCAGCCACGTCTGCTGGTGCTGGGCGGGAGCCTGGGTGCCGAGCCGCTGAACAAATTGTTGCCGGAGGCCTTGGCCCTTGTGTCGGCGGATATTCGCCCGCAGGTGTTTCACCAGGCCGGTAAGAATCACGATCAAGTTACCGCCGAGCGTTATCGCGCGGCGGGGGTGGAGGCCGAGGTTGGCCCCTTCATCAAGGACATGGCCCGGGCCTACGCCTGGGCGGACATGGTGGTGTGCCGCTCTGGTGCGCTGACGGTCAGTGAGTTGGCTGCTGCCGGGCTGCCCTCATTCCTGGTGCCGTTGCCCCATGCGATCGACGACCATCAGTCGCGCAATGCCGATTACCTGGCGAAGGAGGGCGCAGCCTTCCTTCTGCCGCAACATGCCACCGACGCGGCGACCCTGGCCGCGCGGTTGACCGAGGTACTGATGCAACCCGAACGACTCAAGGCCATGGGCGACACTGCTCGCCGTCTGGCCAAGCCCGCTGCTACCCGCACCGTGGTCGATATCTGCCTGGAGGTGGCCCATGGTTGAGAGCCAGAAGGCCGTACCTCAGCCGGAAATGCGCCGCATCCGCCGTATCCATTTTGTGGGCATTGGCGGCGTGGGCATGTGTGGCATCGCCGAAGTGCTGCTGAACCTGGGCTACCAGGTTTCCGGCTCCGACCTGAAGGCCTCGGCTGTTACCGCGCGCCTGGAGAGCTTCGGCGCCCAGATATTCATCGGCCACCGTGCCGAGAATGCCGAAAACGCCGATGTGCTGGTGGTGTCCAGTGCCGTGAACAAGGCCAACCCCGAGGTGGCCGTCGCCTTGGAGCGCCGCATTCCGGTGGTGCCGCGTGCCGAGATGCTCGCCGAGCTGATGCGCTATCGCCACGGCATCGCCGTTGCCGGCACTCACGGCAAGACCACCACCACCAGCCTGATCGCCTCCGTCTTCGCCGCCGGTGGCCTGGACCCGACATTCGTCATCGGTGGGCGCCTGAATGCCGCCGGCACCAACGCCCAGTTGGGTACCAGCCGCTACCTGGTGGCCGAAGCCGACGAGAGCGATGCCAGCTTCCTGCACCTGCAGCCGATGGTGGCCGTGGTGACCAATATCGACGCCGACCACATGAGTACCTACGGCGGCGACTTCAACAAGCTGAAGAAGACCTTCGTCGAGTTCCTGCACAACCTGCCGTTCTACGGACTGGCGGTGATGTGTGTGGACGATCCGGTGGTTCGCGAAATCCTGCCCCAGGTCGCGCGCCCGACCGTGACCTACGGCTTCTCCGAAGATGCCGACCTGCGCGCTATCAACGTGCGCCAGGAGGGCATGCGCACCTGGTTCACCGTGCTGCGCCGTGACCGCGAGCCGCTGGAGGTGTCCGTGAACATGCCCGGCAACCACAACGTGCTCAATGCGCTGGCCACCATCGCCATCGCCACCGACGAAGGCATCGACGATGCCGCCATCGTCCAGGGCCTCTCGGGCTTTCAGGGCGTCGGCCGCCGCTTCCAGGTCTACGGTGAGCTGCAGGTCGAGGGCGGCAGCGTGATGCTGGTCGATGACTACGGCCATCATCCTCGCGAGGTCGCCGCGGTGATCAAGGCCGTCCGTGGTGGTTGGCCGGAGCGTCGCTTGGTCATGGTCTACCAGCCGCACCGCTACAGCCGCACCCGGGACCTCTACGACGACTTCGTGCAGGTGCTGGGCGAGTCCAACGTGCTGCTTCTGATGGAGGTCTATCCGGCGGGCGAAGAGCCGATTCCCGGTGCCGACAGCCGTCAGCTGTGCCACAGCATTCGTCAGCGCGGCCAGCTCGACCCGATCTACATCGAGCGCGGTGTCGATCTGGCGCCGTTGGTCAAGCCACTGCTGCGGCCCGGCGACATCCTGCTTTGCCAGGGGGCCGGCGATATCGGTGCACTGGCCCCCCAATTGATTCAGAGCCCGCTGTTCAGTGGTGCCGGCGATGCGGGCGCCGCGAGGAAGGACGCATGACTGACCATCTGAAATCCACCGTTCCGCCGAGCGCGTTCGGCCGTGTAGCGGTGCTCTACGGGGGCCGCAGCGCAGAGCGCGAAGTGTCCCTGAAGTCTGGCTCCATGGTGCTGGAGGCCTTGCTGTCGGCGGGTGTAGACGCCTTCGGGATCGATGTTGGCGACGACTTCCTGCAACGCCTGTCGAGCGAGCGCATCGATCGTGCGTTCATCGTCCTACATGGGCGGGGCGGCGAGGATGGCAGTATGCAGGGCCTGCTGGAATGCCTGGGTATTCCGTATACCGGCAGTGGTGTATTGGCATCAGCACTGGCGATGGACAAGCTGCGCACCAAGCAGGTCTGGCACAGCCTTGGCCTGCCCACGCCGCGTCACGCCGTGCTGGCAAGTGCTGAGGATTGTGAGCGCGCTGCGAGGGAACTGGGCTTCCCGTTGATCGTCAAACCGGCCCATGAAGGTTCGAGTATCGGCATGGCCAAGGTGGAAGACGTCGACGCGCTGGTGAATGCCTGGCGTGACGCCAGCCGTTATGACCCTCAGGTGCTGGTGGAGCAATGGATCCACGGCCCCGAGTTCACCGTCGCCATGCTGCGTGGCGAGGTGCTGCCACCCATCCGGCTGGGCACCCCGCATACCTTCTATGACTACGAGGCCAAGTACCTGGCCAGTGACACCCGCTACCAGATCCCCTGTGGGCTGGACGCCGAGAAGGAGGCCGAGCTCAAGGTTCTGACTGCCCGTGCCTGTGAGGCCGTGGGTACTCAGGGATGGGCCCGTGCCGATGTGATGCAGGATGCCGAGGGGCGTTTCTGGCTGCTGGAAGTCAACACCGTGCCTGGCATGACCGACCACAGCCTGGTGCCGATGGCGGCACGCGCCGTAGGCCTGGATTACCAGCAACTGGTGCTGGCTGTCCTCGCCGATAGCGTCGAGGCAAGGGGTTAAGACCATGCGTGGCGCCTCCCTCCGTCACCCGCAACCCGGCCCCGTCCGTGCGCCTCAGCGCAAGGACGTGCCGCGGGGTGCCAGCCGGTTGGTGGCGAAGGAACCGCTGAGCGTCCGGCTGCCCAAGCCGAGCTTCGGCTTCCTGCGCCGGCTGACCTGGCCGGTGATGCTGGTAGTGCTGGGTGTTGGTGCCTACGAGGGGGCACAACGGCTGTTGCCTTATGCGGATCGGCCGATTGCCAAGGTCAGCGTGCAGGGTGATCTCAGTTACATCAGCCAGCAGGCGGTGCAGCAGCGGATCGCGCCTTACATCGCGGCGAGCTTCTTCAGCATCGATCTCGCCGGCATGCGCCGCGAGCTGGAGCAGATGCCCTGGATCGCACACGCCGAAGTACGTCGGGTGTGGCCGGATCAAGTGATGATCCGGCTCGACGAGCAACTGCCCATCGCCCGTTGGGGTGACGAGGCGTTGCTGAACAACAAGGGCCAGGCGTTCACCCCGCGTGAGTTGGCCCATTACGAACAATTGCCTCAGCTGTGGGGGCCACAGCGGGCCCAGGAACAGGTGATGCAGCAATACCAGATGCTCAGCCAGATGCTTCGCCCGCTGGGTTTTTCCATCGCTCGGCTGGAGCTTCGTGAACGTGGGAGCTGGTTCCTGTCGACGGGGCAGGGCGTGGAGATACTGCTGGGTAGGGATCACCTTGTGGAAAAGATGCGTCGGTTCATCTCGATCTACGACAAGACGCTGAAAGATCAGATCGCCAACATCGAGCGTGTCGACCTGCGTTACCCCAACGGGCTGGCGGTAGCGTGGCGCACGCCGGTCGAGGCCCCCGCAGCGGCTGTGGCCAGTCGCGCGAATTGAGGAGAAGGTTAGGAACATGGCAAGCGTGCAGAGCGGCAAGATGATCGTCGGCCTGGATATCGGTACCTCCAAGGTGGTGGCGCTGGTGGGCGAGATCGCGGCCGACGGGCAGCTGGAAATCGTGGGCATCGGGACCCATCCGTCCCGCGGGCTGAAGAAAGGCGTGGTGGTGAACATCGAGTCCACCGTGCAATCGATCCAGCGCGCGGTCGAGGAAGCCCAGATGATGGCGGGCTGCCGTATCCACTCCGCCTTCGTCGGCGTGGCGGGTAACCATATCCGCAGCCTGAACTCCCACGGCATCGTCGCGATCCGTGATCGCGAAGTCAGCCCGGCGGACATCGAGCGCGTGCTGGACGCTGCCCAGGCCGTGGCCATCCCTGCCGACCAGCGGGTGCTGCACACCTTGGCGCAGGACTATGTGATCGATAACCAGGAAGGTGTGCGCGAGCCCCTGGGCATGTCCGGCGTGCGTCTGGAGGCCAAGGTGCACGTGGTGACCTGTGCGGTGAATGCGGCGCAGAACATCGAGAAATGCGTCCGTCGCTGCGGCCTCGAAGTGGACGACATCATCCTCGAGCAGCTTGCGTCGGCTTATTCGGTGCTGACCGACGATGAGAAGGAGCTGGGCGTGTGTCTGGTGGACATCGGCGGCGGCACCACCGACATCGCGATCTTCACCGAGGGCGCGATCCGCCACACGGCGGTGATCCCGATCGCCGGCGACCAGGTGACCAACGACATCGCCATGGCCCTGCGCACGCCGACCCAGTACGCCGAAGAGATCAAGATCCGTTACGCCTGCGCATTGGCCAAGCTGGCCGGTGCCGGCGAGACCATCAAGGTCCCAAGTGTGGGCGATCGGCCGCCGCGTGAACTGTCTCGCCAGGCCCTGGCCGAGGTGGTCGAGCCGCGCTATGACGAGCTGTTCACCCTGATCCAGGCCGAGCTGCGTCGCAGCGGCTACGAGGACCTGATTCCCGCCGGCATCGTGTTGACCGGCGGTACGGCGAAAATGGAAGGGGCGGTCGAACTGGCCGAAGAAATTTTCCACATGCCGGTGCGCCTGGGCGTGCCGCATAGCGTCAAGGGGCTGAGCGACGTGGTGCGCAACCCGATCTACTCCACGAGCGTGGGCTTGCTGATGTACGGCCTGCAGAAGCAGTCCGATGGCCTGTCCTTCTCCGTGGGGAACAGCTTCAGCGACGAACCGAAGGCACCTGTCCTGGAACGCTTCAAACGCTGGATCCAGGGCAATTTCTGAGTTTTGCAGTAGGCGATACAACTAGAAAGGAAGGAGAGGGGAAAATGTTCGAACTCGTAGATAACGTTCCGCAAACAGCGGTCATCAAGGTGATCGGCGTCGGTGGTGGCGGTGGCAACGCCGTGAACCACATGGCCAAGACCAACATCGAAGGCGTGGAGTTCATCTGCGCCAACACCGATGCGCAGGCGCTGAAGAACATCGGTGCGCGCACCGTTCTGCAACTCGGCCCGGGCGTCACCAAGGGCCTAGGTGCGGGTGCCAATCCGGAAGTCGGTCGTCAGGCCGCGTTGGAGGACCGCGACCGCATTGCCGAAGTCCTGCAGGGCACCGACATGGTCTTCATCACCACCGGCATGGGTGGCGGTACCGGTACCGGTGCGGCGCCGATCATCGCCGAGGTGGCCAAGGACCTGGGCATCCTGACCGTGGCCGTGGTCACCCGTCCGTTCCCGTTCGAAGGTCGCAAGCGCATGCAGATCGCCGACGAAGGCATCCGCGCGCTGGCCGAGAATGTCGATTCGCTGATCACCATCCCCAACGAGAAGCTGCTGACCATCCTGGGCAAGGATGCGAGCCTGCTGTCTGCCTTCTCCAAGGCGGACGACGTGCTGGCCGGCGCTGTGCGCGGCATCTCCGACATCATCAAGCGCCCGGGCATGATCAACGTCGACTTCGCTGACGTGAAGACCGTCATGAGCGAGATGGGCATGGCGATGATGGGCACCGGCTGCGCCAGCGGTCCGAATCGCGCTCGCGAGGCTACCGAAGCGGCCATCCGAAACCCGCTGCTGGACGACGTCAACCTGCAGGGCGCCCGCGGCATCCTGGTCAATATCACTGCGGGTCCGGATCTGTCCCTGGGTGAGTACTCCGACGTGGGCAGCATCATCGAGCAGTTCGCTTCCGAGAACGCCACCGTCAAGGTGGGCACCGTGATCGATCCGGACATGCGCGACGAACTGCACGTCACCGTGGTTGCCACCGGTCTGGGCGCGCGCCTGGAGAAGCCGGTCAAGGTTGTGGACAACACCGTCCAGGCCGCTGCAGCCGTAGCCACCCCGGCTGCGCCTCAGCGCGCCGAGCAACCGTCGGTCAACTACCGTGACCTGGACCGTCCGACGGTGATGCGCAACCAGTCCCATGGCAACACCGCAGCCGCGGCGAAGCTGAACCCGCAGGATGACCTGGATTACCTGGACATCCCCGCGTTCCTGCGCCGTCAGGCCGATTGATGGAGTCAATCAGTGCTATGTCTGTGATTGGTGTTCAGCAAAGGCCGGTTCTGCTATCATCCCCGGCCATTGTTGAAAACAGTTCGCAACTAGCGCGAAAGCGGCCACAGCCATGATCAAACAACGCACTCTCAAGAACGTCATCCGTGCCACGGGTGTCGGGCTGCACTCCGGGGAAAAGGTCTACCTGACCCTCAAGCCCGCTCCCGTGGACACCGGCATCGTGTTCTGCCGTACCGACCTGGACCCGATGGTCCAGATTGCCGCCTATGCCGAGAATGTTGGCGAGACGACCATGTCCACCAATCTTTTCAATGGCGACGTGAAGGTCGGCACGGTCGAACACCTGCTCTCGGCCATGGCCGGCCTGGGTATCGACAACGCCTACGTCGAACTTTCTGCCGCCGAAGTGCCGATCATGGATGGCAGCGCCGGTCCGTTCGTCTTCCTGATCCAGTCCGCTGGCCTGGAAGAGCAGGACGCACCCAAGCGCTTCATCCGTATCAAGCGTGAAGTGAGTGTGCAGGATGGCGACAAGCGCGCCACCTTCGTTCCCTTCGATGGCTTCAAGGTCACTTTCGAGATCGACTTCGACCACCCGGTGGTCAACGGTCGCACCCAGAAAGCGTCGGTGGACTTCTCCAGCACCACCTTCGTCAAGGAAGTCAGCCGCGCGCGCACCTTCGGTTTCGTGCGTGATCTGGAGTTCCTGCGGTCCCACAATCTGGCACTCGGTGGCAGCGTCGACAACGCCATCGTGGTGGATGAGGACAGCGTGCTGAACGAAGACGGCCTTCGTTATGAGGACGAGTTCGTCAAGCACAAGATCCTCGACGCCATCGGTGACCTGTATTTGCTCGGCAATAGCCTGATCGGCGAGTTCCGTGGCTACAAGTCGGGCCATGCGCTCAACAATCGCCTGCTGCGCGCATTGATCGCCGACAAGGATGCCTGGGAAGTGGTGACCTTCGAGGATGCCAGCACCGCACCGATCTCCTACATGCGCCCGGTAGCGGCCGTGTAAGCAACAATACCTTTCCTTTCTTTCGAGGCCACCCGATGGGTGGCCTCTTTTTTTCCAGATTATTGTCGCCTGGGTATGAAGGGGTCAGTCCGTCGGACGAGCTCTGGAGGCCAGGCGTTCGAGTGCGGCACGCAGTCGCGGGTCGCTGATGCCTTCGGCCGTGGATTGCAGGCTTTCCGCCGCGTAGGCGGACAACGCAGCGCCCTGAGAGGGGTTGCGCCCAGCGCTTCTCGAAGGTTGCACCTTGAAGATGATTTTCGTTAAGTTCGCGAACTCTTCGAGTGCCTGCAACTGACGTTGCAGGCGTCGCTGCTGATAACGCAGGCGAGTTGCCCAGTGGCCGTCACTGATGATCAGCAGCAGGCAGCCCTCTCGCCACGATGCCACCCGGCAGTGTTCGCGGGCCGCAGGTTGTAATTGGCCTTCCAGAACGCGTTGCAGATGGTCGATGCGCTGGGCCTGGTCGAACAGGGCCCTCAGGGGCTTCTCCTCCTTCAGCAAGGCGACGGGGGAGCGGGCCGGCAAGGGACGAAAAGACATGGCAGGACGCCTGAAGAATACAGAGCGGGCATGGTAGCAGAAGGCTGCACCAGCGACCCGCCGGATCACATGGGGAAGTCATGCACATCATTTTTCTGAGCCGCGACCGCGGTGCGGCGCGGTCGCTCAGCCTGGACGTTCGCTGGCTGCTATTGGGCGGTCTGCTTAGCTTCGGGCTTGCGCTGGGCACCGGTGTTGCTCTGGGCGCGTGGATGAACGCAAGCGAGGCAGTATCCGCCGATCCTCGCCTGGCCGATGCGCTCGATGCCCAGCGCAGCGAGATGACCCAGGCTCGCGAGGATGCCCAGCGGCAGCTGGATGCCTTCGCCGCCCATATCGCCGAACTCCAGGCCCGCCTGACCCGGCTCGATGCCTTGGGCGAGCGCGTTGCCGAGCTGGCCGAACTGGATGCCAGCGAGTTCGACTTTTCCCTGAGTGTCGGGCAGGGAGGGCCGGAGGATGCGCTCGACGCGCCGGCCTACCAGCCACCTCCGTTCATGCAGGTTCTGGACCAGCTCGGTGAGCGTCTGCACAGCCGCGAACAGCAGTTGGAAGTGCTGGAGCAACTGCTGGGCGAGCGCCGTCTCAACGACGCCACCAGCCCGGCTGGGCGCCCGGTTCGCCAGGGTTACGTGTCCTCGCCGTTTGGCGTGCGCAGCGATCCGCTGACCGGTCGGCTCAGCTACCACAAGGGCGTCGACTTCGCCGCAAAGGCCGGTAGCGATGTGCTGGCGGTCGGCGCCGGTGTGGTGACCTGGTCCGGCCGCAAGAGCGGCTACGGCAATCTGGTCGAGATCAGTCATGCCGATGGCTACCGGACCCTCTACGCGCACAACCAGCGCAACCTCGTCGATGTAGGGGACCTGGTACAGCGCGGACAGGCCATCGCCAAGGTCGGCAGCAGTGGCCGATCCACTGGTGCCCACGTGCATTTCGAGGTCACCCGGGACGGCGAAGTCGTCAATCCGGCTCTCTATATAGCGCGTTCCACCGACGCGGAATAACGCCGCTTTTCTCCAGAACGAATCCGAGTAGAATGCCCCCTTCGCATGCAGCCATGAAGGCTGCAAGGGCGACTTCGGGAGCGCCCCCCATCCATATATGTGGAAGATCCTTTCGATATGTTTGCGCCTTTGTTGAAGAAACTCTTTGGAAGCAAGAACGAGCGCGAAGTGAAGCGCATGGCCAAAGCTGTCCAGGCAATCAACGCCCTGGAAGAGCAAATGGTCGCGCTGAGCGACGAACAGCTCAGAGCCAAGACCGAAGAGTTCAAGGCCCGGGTGGCCAAGGGCGAAACCCTGGACCAGATTCTTCCCGAAGCATTCGCCGTCGTTCGTGAGGCGGGCAAGCGTGTGATGGGCATGCGCCACTTTGACGTCCAGCTCATCGGCGGCATGACCCTCCACGAAGGCAGGATCGCCGAGATGCGTACCGGCGAAGGCAAGACCCTGGTGGGTACGCTGCCGGTCTACCTCAACGCCATGTCGAGCAAGGGCGTGCATGTGGTGACGGTGAACGACTACCTCGCCCGCCGCGATGCCAACTGGATGCGTCCGCTGTATGAGTTCCTCGGCCTCACTGTAGGTATCGTGACGCCGTTCCAGCCGCCGGAAGAGAAGCGCGCCGCCTATGCCGCCGACATCACCTACGGCACCAACAACGAATTCGGCTTCGACTACCTGCGCGACAACATGGCGTTCAGCCTGGAAGACAAGTTTCAGCGCGAACTGAACTTCGCCGTGATCGACGAAGTGGACTCCATCCTCATCGACGAAGCGCGTACCCCGCTGATCATCTCCGGCCAGGCCGAGGACAGCTCCCGCCTCTACCAGCAGATCAACACACTGATCCCTCGCCTGAAGAAGCACGTCGAGCCCGAAGAAGGCAACGTCGTCCAGGAAGGCCACTACAGCGTCGACGAGAAGACCCGCCAGGTCGAACTCAACGAGCAGGGCCACCAGTACATCGAAGAGCTGCTCACCCAGGCCGGCCTGCTGGCCGAGGGCGAGAGCCTCTACTCCGCGCACAACCTGGGCCTGCTGACCCATGTCTATGCTGGCCTGCGCGCCCACACCCTGTTCCACCGCAACGTCGAGTACATCGTCCAGGACGGCCAGATCCTGCTGATCGACGAGCATACCGGTCGCACCATGCCCGGCCGCCGCCTGTCCGAGGGCCTGCACCAGGCCATCGAGGCGAAGGAAAACCTGCAGATCCAGGCCGAGAGCCAGACGCTGGCTTCCACCACCTTCCAGAACTACTTCCGCCTCTACAACAAGCTCGCCGGCATGACCGGTACGGCCGACACCGAGGCGTTCGAATTCCACAGCATCTACGGCCTCGAAGTGGTGGTCATTCCCACCCACCGCCCGATTGCCCGTAAGGATTTCAACGACCTGGTCTACCTGACCCAGGAAGAGAAGTACGCCGCCATCATCACTGACATCAAGGATTGCCAGGCCAGCGGCCGGCCAATCCTGGTGGGTACTGCCTCCATCGACAGCTCCGAGTACGTCTCCCAGCTGCTGACCAAGGCTGGCATCGAGCACAAGGTGCTCAACGCCAAGTACCACGAGAAGGAAGCCGAGATCATCGCCCAGGCCGGTCGTCCCGGTGCAGTCACCATCGCCACCAACATGGCCGGTCGCGGTACCGACATCCTCCTGGGGGGTAACTGGGAGGTCGAAGTCGCCGCCCTGGAAAATCCCACCGAAGAGCAGATCGCGCAGATCAAGGCAGAGTGGCAGAAGCGCCACCAGCAAGTGATCGAGGCCGGCGGTCTCCACGTGATTGCCTCCGAGCGCCACGAATCCCGTCGTATCGACAACCAGTTGCGTGGCCGCGCCGGTCGCCAGGGGGACCCGGGTTCCAGCCGTTTCTACCTGTCCCTGGAAGACAACCTGATGCGCATCTTCGCCTCCGACCGGGTGAAGAACTTCATGAAGGCGCTGGGCATGCAACAGGGCGAGGCCATCGAGCACCGCATGGTCACCAACGCCATCGAGAAGGCGCAGCGCAAGGTCGAAGGTCGCAACTTCGACATCCGCAAGCAGTTGCTCGAATACGATGACGTGGCCAACGAGCAGCGCAAGGTGATCTACCACATGCGCAACAGCCTGCTGGCGGCCGAGGACATCGGTGAGACCATCGCCGAGTTCCGCCTGGACGTGCTGGGGCGCACCATCGACACCCACATTCCGCCGCAATCGTTGCCGGAGCAGTGGGATGTCGCCGGTCTTGAGGCGGCGCTGTACAGCGACTTCGGCATCAAGCTGCCGATCCAGCAGTGGCTCGACGAAGATGACAAGCTGTTCGAGGAAACGCTGCGCGAGAAGATCCTGGAGCAACTGGTGGCCGCCTACAACGAGAAGGAAGAGCTGGCCGGCGCCGAAGCCCTGCGCTCCTTCGAGAAGCAGATGTTGCTGCGCGTACTGGACGACCTGTGGAAGGACCACCTGTCCACCATGGATCACCTGCGCCACGGTATCCACCTGCGCGGCTACGCGCAGAAGAACCCGAAGCAGGAATACAAGCGCGAGTCCTTCGCCCTGTTCCAGGAACTGATGGACTCCATCCGCCGCGACACCATCCGCGTCCTCTCTCACGTTCAGGTCCGCCGCGAAGACCCGGCCGAGGAAGAAGCCCGTCTGCGCCGCGAGGCCGAGGAGTTGGCCAAGCGCATGCAGTTCCAGCACGCCGAAGCCCCGGGCCTGGATGAGCCCGAAGAGGCAGCGGAAGAGGGCGATGTTGCCACTGCCGCCGCCGTGGCTCCGGTTCGCGCCGAGCCCAAGATCGGTCGCAACGAGCCCTGCCCCTGCGGTTCCGGCAAGAAGTACAAGCACTGCCACGGCCAGATCAGCTGACCTGCCAGGCATGACCACAGCGCCGCGACCGGCTTGAGCCGCTCGCGGCGTTTTCACACTGACCCCCTGAACAGCGGCACCTCGCCGACTGTCCACATCACGACAAGGAGCGCTTCCATGGCTGTTGGTCTCGGCCCTCTGCCCACCCTCCATCCGGTTCCCGGTTTCGAACTCGGCATCGCCTCTGCCGGCATCAAGCGACCCGGGCGAAAGGATGTGGTGGTGATGCGATGCGCGGAAGGCTCCACTGTCGCTGGTGTATTCACCCTCAATGCGTTCTGCGCCGCGCCGGTGATCCTGGCCCGCAAGCGCGTTCTCGGCCCGGTACGCTACATGCTCACCAACACCGGTAATGCCAACGCCGGCACCGGTGAGCCCGGCCTGGCTGCTGCAGCGCGTACCTGCGCCCGCCTCGCCGAACTGGCCGGCGTGGATGAAAGCGCCGTGCTGCCGTTCTCCACCGGCGTGATCGGTGAGCCGCTGCCGGTCGAGAAGATCGAAGCGGTGCTGGGCGATGCCCTGGCTGACCTCTCCGAGAACAACTGGGCGGCGGCTGCCACCGGCATCATGACCACCGACACCCTGCCCAAGGGCGCCAGCCGCCAGTTCGTGTACGACGGCGTCACCGTCACCGTCACCGGCATCAGCAAGGGCGCCGGAATGATCAAGCCCAACATGGCCACCATGCTCGGCTACATCGCCACCGACGCGAAGGTCGCCCAGGGCGTCCTGCAGGACCTGCTGCGCGATGCCGCCAACAAGTCCTTCAACCGCATCACCATCGACGGCGACACCTCCACCAACGACTGCTGCATGCTGGTCGCCACCGGCCGCGCCGCACTGCCGGAGATCACCCAGGCGTCCGGCGAACTGTTCGCCGCCCTGAAGCAGGCAGTGTTCGAGGTGTGCATGGAGGTGGCCCAGGCCATCGTCCGCGACGGCGAAGGCGCCACCAAGTTCGTCACCGTGCAGGTCAACGGCGGTGGCACCCACCAGGAGTGCCTGGATGTGGCTTACGCCGTGGCCCACTCCCCGCTGATCAAGACTGCCCTGTTCGCCTCCGACCCCAACTGGGGCCGCATCCTGGCTGCGGTCGGCCGCGCCGGCGTGCCGAACCTGGATGTGAGCAAGATCGACGTGTTCCTCGGTGACGTCTGCATCGCCAGCAAAGGCGGTCGCGCGTCGACCTACACCGAAGCCCAGGGCGCCGAGGTGATGGCCCGCGAGGAGATCGGTATCCGCATCGAGCTGGGCCGTGGCAACTGCAACGAGACGATCTGGACCACCGACCTGTCCCACGAGTACGTGAAAATCAACGCCGAATACCGTACCTGACAGCCCGGCACTCCCATCGCTCATGCCCCATGAACGATGGGAGTTGCCAGGCCTCGGCGGCCTCTCTAGGGTGCATGTTCGGCCCCTGGAACAGTCCCTGAGGAGAACGTCATGCCCCTGAACCTGGTGATCGGCAACAAGAACTATTCGTCGTGGTCCCTTCGTGCCTGGCTCGCCATCGAGCTGACCGGCGTCGCTTATGACGAGATCCTCATCCCTCTCTACCAGCCTGACAGCCGCCAGCGCCTGCTGACCCGCTCCCCCACGGGCAAGGTGCCGGTCCTGCTGACCGAGGCCGATGGCGTCATCTGGGATTCCCTGTCCATCGGCGAATACCTCGCTGAGCGCTTCCCCGAGGCGGGCCTCTGGCCCCGCGATGTGGCTGCGCGAGCCCTAGCACGCTCGGTATGCGCCGAGATGCACAGCGGCTTCATGGCCCTGCGCAGCCACATGCCGATGGATATGGCGCGTCGCCAGGCCCTGGAAACGGTGCCGACGGAGGTGGAGGCGGACATCCAGCGGGTCGTGGCGCTGTGGGCGGAGTGCCGTCACCGCTTCGGTCAGGGCGGGCCCTACCTGTTCGGCCAGCCGAGCCTGGCGGACGCCTTTTTCGCACCGGTGGCGAGCCGGTTGCGCAGTTATGTGGTGGTGCTGCCGGACGAGGCCGCCGCCTATGTCGAAACCCTCTACCAGTGGCCTGCCTTCCAGCGTTGGTACCAGGCGGCCCTGGAGGAAGCGGAGAGCAGTGAATGAAGCGAGTACACGTAGCGGCGGCGGTGATCCGTGGCGCCGATGGCCGGGTGCTGATTGCCAAGCGCCCGGAGGAGAAGCACCAGGGCGGCCTGTGGGAGTTCCCCGGTGGCAAGGTCGAAGACGGGGAGGCCGTTGAGTCGGCCCTGGCACGGGAGCTGGAGGAAGAGCTGGGCATCCGTGTCGAAGCCGCCCGCCCGCTGATCCAGATTCACCATGACTACCCGGACAAGCAGGTGCTGCTGGATGTCTGGGAGGTCACCGCCTTCTCCGGCGAACCCCATGGTGCCGAAGGCCAGCCCCTTGCCTGGGTGGAGTCCCGCGACCTGCCCGACTACGCCTTTCCCGCC
Source organism: Pseudomonas sp. 1D4 (assembly GCF_001728925.1). Taxonomy (NCBI): domain Bacteria; kingdom Pseudomonadati; phylum Pseudomonadota; class Gammaproteobacteria; order Pseudomonadales; family Pseudomonadaceae; genus Pseudomonas; species Pseudomonas sp. 1D4. The sequence goes on along the minus strand of NZ_LXJQ01000002.1, from coordinate 95,084 downwards.
GCCAATCAGCCGATCATCACTGCTGCACGGCTGCCGGACCGCTACCTGATCACCCCGGATGGCCTGGAGCCTGCGGAGCTGCTGGCAGGGGTGCGGCGCGCCGTCGCCGAGGGTGTGCAACTCATCCAGCTGCGGGCGCCGAACATGTTCGACCCGCAGTACCGCGACCTGGCGGTGGACATCCAGGGGCTCTGCGCGCGCAAGGCCCAGTTGATGCTCAAGGGGCCGCTGGAATGGCTCGGTGACTTCCCGGCGGCGGGTTGGCACCTGACCGCCGAGCAACTGCGCAAGTACGCTGCCAAGGGACGCCCGTTCCCCGAAGCGCGCTGGCTGGCTGCGTCCTGCCACAGCGAAGAGGAACTGGAGTTGGCGACCCGGATGGGGGTGGACTTCGTCACCCTGTCGCCTGTAGAGCCCACCCAGACCCACCCGGACGCACAGCCTCTGGGCTGGGAGGCTGCGCAATCGATGATCCGTCGCTTCAACAAACCGGTGTACCTGCTCGGCGGCGTCGGTCCCGATGACCGTGAGCGGGCATGGAAAGCCGGCGCCCAGGGCGTGGCGGGCATCCGTGCCTTCTGGCCCGGCCAAGGCTGAAGAGGGGGAGGGTGGGCGCCATTGTTCACGCCCACCGTCGGGAGTGGGCATGAGCACGATGGGTGGACCGGTGAAGCGTGGTCCCCCCTACGCTGCTGGCTCTTGTAGTGCGTCGCGCGTTACCGCCTGCTCCGGCATTGGTTTGCTGCCGCCATCCTGCAATCAGGCGGGACACGCCGAGGTGGGTAGCTTGGATGCCGCTCTTTGCATCCACCAGAGCGCGCTTGCCGCGTTGATGAGGCTGCGAGGTTTGATCCGCTTCGTGCCATGCGGTTCGGCTGGCCTCCCGGGCTGAAGCCCGGGCTACTGGATGTATCGCCCTATCCTGGCTGCAGAACAGTGGTTTCAGGCCTTTGCCGCCGCCTGCCACAGCACTTCGCCGATCCCCTGCCGCCGTGCGATCAGGCGGGCGGCGACGAAGAGCAGATCGGAGAGGCGGTTGAGGTAGGCGAGCAATTCCCCACGCAAGGGCTCCTCGGCGTTGAGGGCCTGGGCTCGGCGTTCGGCGGTGCGGGCGGCGGCGCGGCAGACGTGGGCCTGTGCCACCAGGCGCGAGCCGCCGGGCAGGATGAAGTTCTCCAGAGGGCCCAGCTCCTCGTTCCAGTGGTCGATGGCCACTTCCAGCCGCTCCACTTCGCTGGCGCGCAGCGATTGGTACTCCGGCATCGAGAGTTCGCCACCCAGGTCGAACAGGCGGTGCTGGCAGGGCGCGAGCACCTCGACCACTTCGGCCAGTCCGGGCCAGTCGGCCTGGCGCTCTGCCATCTCGGCCAGCAGCAGTCCGATCTGGCTGTTGAGGCTGTCCACCTCGCCGATGGCTTCGATGCGCGGATGGTTCTTGGAGACGCGGCGGTTGCCGGAGAGGCCGGTCTGCCCCTGGTCGCCGGTGCGGGTGTAGATCTTCGAAAGGCGGTTTCCCATGTCAGGCTCCTGGGGCGCTGGCATTCAACGGCAGGCGCAGGGTGAAACAGGTGCCCTGTCCGGGCTTGGACTGCACTTCCATCTGGCCTTTGTGGTTGTTGGTGATGATGAAGTAGGAGACGGAAAGCCCGAGCCCGGTGCCCTGGCCCACCTCCTTGGTGGTGAAGAAGGGTTCGAAGATGCGCTTGCGCACGTTCTCGGGGATGCCCACGCCGTTGTCCTCCACCTGGATCTCCGCCCAGGGCGGCGCCAGGCGGGTGCGCAGGGCGATGTGACCTTCCTGCTCGTCCTCGCGCTGGTGAATGGCCTGGGCGGCGTTTTTCAGCAGATTGAGCAGCACCTGTTCCAGTTCGTTGGCGGTGCCGGGCACCGGACCCAGCTTCGGGTCGAACTCGCGGGTGATGCGCATGCCCTTGAAGTCGAAGCCCTCGGTGAGGTCGAAGTCGTTGCTGGCGATTTCCACGGCCTGGTCCAGCAACTGGGGCAACTGGCAGGGTTCCATCTGGCGGTTGCTGCGACGGCTGAACGCCAGCATGTGGGTGACGATCTTGGCCGCGCGGCTGCCGGCCTGGTGGATGCCTTCCAGCAGCTTGGGTACCTCGCGTGCCGCCAGATACTGGTTGACGGCCTCCAGGCGAATGCCGGCGGCCTCGGCCTGCTCGCGGTTCTTTTCCAGCTCGGGGGAGAGGCGGCGGCGAATATTCTGCACGTTGTGCAGGATGGCGCCGAGGGGGTTGTTGATCTCGTGGGCCATGCCGGCCGCCAGGCCGCCAACGGAGAGCATCTTCTCCGACTGCACCATTAGCTCTTCCATGGACAGGCGCTGGGTGATGTCGTCTATGCGGATCACCACGCCGCGCCCGGTGCCGCCCATCAGCGGGTAGAAGGTCAGGGCGTAGTGGTGCACCTCTTCCCCCATCAGCCAACTGACCCGCTCGACCTTCTCCACCCGGTGGTGCTCGGCGGTGCGCTTGATCTGCGGCAGGAAGGGCTTGAGCAAAGGGAAGGCGAGGAACGCCGGCTGGTTGAGCGCGTCGTCCAGCGGGGTGCCGGAGAGGGCGGTGGCTTCCTGGTTCCACTGGGTAACGTAGAGCTGCTCGTCGAGGGCGATCAGCGCCGACGGCATGGAGTCGATGATGCTGTTGAGGTAGTTCTGGAACCCCGTCAGCTTCTTCTCGATCTTGCTGCGCACCTGCACTTCCAGCTCCAGTTTGCGGTTGGAGTGACGGGTCTCCTCGGCCAGGGCCTGGGCCTGGTTGAAGGCCGCCTGGGATTCGTCCCGCGCGCGCTTGAGCTGCTGTTCGCGGGCTTCCATGCGGCTGAGCATGGTGTTGAAGGCGTCGGCCAGGCTGCCGATCTCGTCGCGGTGGCCGCGCTCGGCACGCAGGGAGTAGTTCTCTTCCCGGGTTACCTGGCGCGAGAGTTCTTCCAGTTCGTGGATCGGCCGGGTGATCAGACGGCGGATCTGCCGGGCCACCAGCATCCACATCAGGATGCTGCAGGCGAGGATCGCCAGGCTGGCGCTGAGGGTGCCGGTGTAGAAGACCCCCGGTAGCTCGCTGGAAGCCACCAGCAGCAGGTGGCCCGGCGGGCCTGCTGGTTGCGGCAACTCCACCACCTGGGTGCTGCGGAACTCGTGCAGGCGCCAGCGCTTCAGGGCGTCGGCGTGCTTCGGGAGCTTCAGGTCGCTGCCGCTGACCCGCTCGGCCAGGCGCTGGCCCCGGCTGTCGTAGATCGCCGCGGCGCGCAGGGGGCTGTAGCCCTCCAGTTGGATGAGCAAATGCTCGGCAGCCTTCGCCGAGGACAGGGCCTCGCCGGCCAGTTGCGGGGTGGCGATGAGCCGACCGAGGGTCTGCAGGGCCTGGGGCGCCATGCTCTCCTGTGAGATCCAGTAGGCGGCGCTGATGAAGGCCAGGTTGGCGATCAGCAGCACGGTGGCCAGCAGGACCAGCAGGGCGGCCAGCAGTTTGCGGCCGACGGACAGGTTCTCGAGGCGTTGGCGCAGGCTGTTCACGGGCAGGGTCCAGGCAGGGCGCGGGGAAGGCGGCAGGTTAGCGCGGGGCTCAGTCCTGGGGCAATCCGTGGGCGGCCAGGTGCTGGCGCAGGGCGTCCAGCAGCTGTTCCAGGCGTGGCAGCGACACGCCCAGGCGCCGTGCCTCGGCGCTGGCGTGACCGATCAGGTAGCGAATCTCGGTGCGTTGGCCGCGTGCCACGTCCTGGTACATGGAGGAGTAGTTGGCGGCGGTGGCGTCGATCACCCGCCACACCTCGCGGTGCAGGTCGTGTGCGGCTTCGGCCTGGCCGCAGGCCTGGAGCAGGTGGGCGAGTTCGTCGCACAGGCCGTTGACCGCATCCGGCTCGGCGGACAGTTCGCCGTTGCGGCAATGGTGCAGCACCGTCAACGGGTTGATCGCGCAGTTGAGCGCTAGCTTGCGCCAGAGTCGGGTTTCGATGTCGGCGGTCCACCCGTGGGGGATGCCGGCTGCCTCCAGTTCACCCAGCCAGGCCGGCGGGGCGGAGGCGAGTGGGTCGCCCAGCCAGGTGAAGCCCTGCCCGGCGAACACCACGCGGAAGTCCGCTTCGCGGAAGGCACCTTCGGTGCTGGAGGCGAGGATGCAGCGGGCCTGGGGCAGGCTATCCGCCACGGCTTGCTGGCTGCCGAGGCCGTTCTGCAGCAGCACCACCTCGGCACCGGGGGCCAGCCGTGCGCAGACGCTGGCCACGGCGGCTTCGGCGTCATAGGCCTTGCAGGCGACGAGCAGGCGCTGGATCGGGTCGGGGGCACTGGCGAGTTCGGCTGGCAGGGCGTAGGCCCGGGCCTGGCCCTGGGTCACCAGGGTCAGCCCGCCCGCCTGGTGGTAGGCGGCCAGACGTGCTTCGTCACGCAGCAGCAGGCGCACGTCCAGATGCGCCCGGGCGAGGCGGCAGGCCCATAGCGTGCCGAGGCTGCCGCTACCGAGGATGTGCCAGGTCATGCGCTGGGCAGGCGTATCGCGCTGACCCGGCCGCTGGCGTAGGAGTCCGGCAGAAGACGCTCGGCCCGCTCGAGCAGGGCCTCAACCTCCACCGGCAGGGCCTTGGCATCCAGGCCCACCAGGCTGATGCCGGCCTTGAGGGTGATGAAGCCTTCGCTGGTCTTGAAGGCCTTGAGGTTCAGGCTTTCATGCAGGCGCTTGAAGCTGCTGGGGGAGCACTCATGCAGGTCGCCCAGCAGGGTGATCAGGCCAAAATGGTTGTCGTCCAGGCGGGTCAGTACGTCCAGCGGGCGCACCAGTTGCTGCAGCCGGCGGGAAACGCCCTGCAGCAGTTCGTTGTAGAACGCCACGCCGTGCTGGTTGCGCAGTTGCGGCGCATCCTGCAGGCCGATCAGCAGGTAGCACAGGGCGCCGCCACGGGACTCCACCTGGCGCAGGCTGTCGGCCAGTTTCTGGCGCAGGTAGCGCGGGTTGCCGAGGCCGGTGAGGGAGTCCACCAGGTTGCGCTGCTCCAGACTGGCGATGTTCTGGGTCATCAACCGGTTTTCGTGGAGCAGGCGCTGCAGGGTGTTGCACAGGCGGTCGGCGGCGTAGACGCGGGGCACCAGTTGCTCGTTCATCGAGGACTTGCTGATGAAGTCGTCCACGCCGCGGTCGAAGGCCTCGCCCAGGACGTTCTCGCCTTCCTTGCCGGTCAGCAGGATGACGTAGGTGTAGTGATCGATCATCTCGTCGAGCTGGCGAACTCGGGCGGTGAGCTCCAGGCCGTCGATCTCCGGCATCAGCCAGTCCGCCAGCAGCACGTTCGCCGGTCGCTCTTCCAGCAGGCGCAGGGCTTCGCCCGCACTGTTGGCGAAGCGGACGTCCTGATAGCCGGCCTGGGTCAGCGCCCGACCGATCATCGCACTGGAGAACTTGGCGTCATCCACCACCAGGATGCTGAGGTGAGGGTTGGGCATGGCAGGCTCGCAAGAAAGACAGAAGAGGGGAGTTTGATGGCTCGGTGATATCAGCGCCTATTTCAGCAGGTTTTTACGCTGACGGTTAGCGCTGAACGTGTCGCTGCCAAGCATTCCCGCAAAAAAGGGAATCCTGATCGTTATAATGGGCGCCCATTTTCACCCGTCAAGCCAGGCGCATCCCTTACGTGATGTGGGTCGCGCCGTCTATCTGGAGGAAACCCATGCCATCGTTCGACGTGGTGTCCGAGCTGGACAAGCACGAACTCACCAACGCCCTCGACAACGCCACCAAGGAACTGGAGCGCCGTTTCGACCTGCGCGGCAAGTGCAGCGTGGAAAGCAAGGACAAGTCCGTCACCATCACCGCCGAGGCCGACTTCATGCTGGAGCAGGTGCTGGACATCCTGCGCAACTGCCTGATCAAGCGGAAGCTGGATATCCAATGCATGGAGCTCAAGGACCCTTACCCGTCCGGCAAGGTGGTCAAGCAGGAAGTGAACTTCCGCGAGGGCATCGACAAGGAACTGGCGAAGAAGATCGTCGCCCTGATCAAGGACAAGAAGCTCAAGGTCCAGGCTGCCATCCAGGGCGAGCAGGTGCGTGTCACCGGCAAGAAGCGCGACGACCTGCAGGAAGCCATCGCCCTGCTGCGTGGCGAGTCCCTCGGCATGCCGCTGCAGTACACCAACTTCCGCGACTGACCCGTTGAACCTTCGCGGTCTCTCCGCGTCGCACATAGGTCCGTTTGCCGCTCTGCTTGCCAGGGCGGCTGCGGTTTTCTCGAGTCGATAGAAGGAGGTCCGCATGGACATGAACCTCGACAACCTGGTCAGGCAGTCCGAAGCCTGGCTCCCCGTCATTCTCGAATACAGCGGCAAGGTCACCCTCGCCCTGGTGACGCTGCTGGTCGGCTGGTGGCTGATCAACCTGCTCACCAACCGGATCAGCGCATTGCTGTCGATGCGCCGGGTCGACCTGACCCTGCACCGCTTCATCTCCAACCTCGCAAACGTTGCTCTCAAGGTGCTGCTGCTGGTCAGTGTCGCCTCGATGATCGGCATCGAGACCACCTCCTTCATCGCCGCCATCGGTGCCGCCGGCCTGGCCATCGGCCTGGCGCTGCAGGGCAGCCTGGCGAACTTCGCCGGCGGGGTGCTGATCCTGTTCTTCCGGCCGTTCAAGGTGGGCGACTTCATCGAGGCCCAGGGCGTTTCCGGGACCGTCGACAGCATCCAGATCTTCCACACCGTATTGCGCACGGTTGATAACCGCACGGTGATCCTGCCCAATGGCGCGCTGTCCAACGGCATTATCACCAACGTGTCCAGCCAGCCCACCCGGCAACTGATGTACGACGTGAAGCTCGATTACGCCAGCGACCTGGGCAAGGCGCGGGAGGCCCTGCTGGCCCTGGCGGACGACCCCCGTGTGCTGCAAGATCCCGCACCGGTAGTGGTGGTGGCGGCCCTGACGGACACGGCCATCAACCTCTCCCTGCGCCTATGGACGGCCCGCGGCGACTATGGTGCGGTGATGTTCATGCTCAACGAGCAGGTGCGTGACCGTTTGCGCGCGGTCGGCGTGGAGCTGGCCCAGCCGTCGAGGCTGGTGCAGGTCCAGCCGGGCTAGGTCCGGATGATGAAAAGAGGCCGGTGATCCCGGCCTTTTTCATGGGCGTTCGGAGGAGGGCGGCGCTGCCGGTTCCTCGGCCTTGGGCTCGCCGGGTTGCACCGGTTGGCGTGACTCACGGTTCCACTGGATGGCGATCAGCACCAGGGTGGGGATGCCGAGAATGGCAGTGAGCTGGAAGAACTGGTGATAGCCCAGGCTCTCCACCATCACCCCCGAATAGCCGCCGATCAGGCGTGGCAGCAGCATCATCAGCGAGCTGAGCAGTGCGTACTGGGTCGCCGAGAACTTCAGGTTGGTCAGGCTCGACAGGTAGGCCACGAAGGCCGAGGTGGCGAGCCCGGCGCTGAAGTTGTCGCAGGAGATGGTGAGGATCAGCATCTGCAGGTGCGCGCCCATGTCGCTGAGCATCACGAACATCAGGTTGGTGGCCGCCGAGGCGGCACCACCGATGAACAGGATGGGCAGGATGCCGAAGCGCACGATCAGCAGGCCGCCGGCGCCGGCGCCCAGCAGCGTCATCACCAGACCGAAGACCTTGCTGACGCTGGCGATCTGGTCTTTGGTGAAGCCCTGGTCGATGTAGAAGACGTTGGCCATCACCCCCATTACCGTGTCCGACATCCTGTAGGTGGCGATCAGCCCCAGCAGCAGAAGGGCGTGCCAGCGGTAGCGCTGGACGAACTCGCTGATGGGCGTCACCACCGGCGCCATCAGCAGGCGACCCGGGGCGGAGAAGCAGGCCAGGGTGATCAGTACGAACAGCGTGCCCCGGGGCCAGGCGCCCGAGGCATAGGCCTTGATGGCGGCCGCCGTGGTCACCAGGATCACGATCAGCACGATCATCGACACCGCCTGGTGGACGAAATCGAAGTTGGGAATCACCTTGCCCCGCGCTGCCGCCAGCAGTTGCCGGCGTTGCTGGCTGAGCAGGTCGCGCACCGGGGCGATCTGGCGGCGCCCCCAGGGCGACAGGCAGGCCACGAGGAACAGGAAATAGAGCAGGGCACGTGGCCAGGCGCGGTCGAGCATGCCGGTGATCATCGCCGGCAGGGAAATCAGCATCACCAGCAGGATCAGCACCGAGGCGAGCTGGTCCTTGAGGCGGAAGCGCGAGGTGTTGGCCTGCACCTGGGCATCGATGTGTGGCTCGCGCATCCACAGGCTGGTGATCAGCCCCGGCAGCATCAGCAACGCGAATACCAGGTAGGTGCTGGCCCAGGCGCGGTATTCATAGGCGCTGGCGGTGGAGCCGAACCCCTCGGCGAAGTACAGGGCGCCTGCAGTGGCGAGCAGGGCCGAGACCCGGTAGCCCAGCATGTAGCTGGCGGCCAGGGCGGCCTGGCGGCTGTCGTCGGCGATTTCCAGGCGGTAGGCGTCCACCGCGATGTCCTGGGTGGCCGAGGCGAAGGCCACCACCACCGCCAGGGCAATCAGCCAGGTCAGGTGCTCCTTGGGGTCTGCCAGGGCCATGCCCACCAGGCCGAGGGCTACCAGTGCCTGGGAGAGCACCAGCCAGGAACGGCGCCGGCCCAGGCGGCCCAGTAACGGCAGGCGGAACTGGTCCAGCAGCGGCGACCAGATCCACTTGAAGGCGTAGGCCAGGCCGATGAGGCTGGCGAAGCCAATGGTTTCGCGGGCGACGCCGGCCTCGCGCAACCAGACGGAGAGTGTGGAGAACACCAGCATGTACGGCAGGCCTGCCGCAAAGCCCAGCAAAAGCAGGGCCAGGGTGGCCGGACTGGCATAGGCGGCCAGGGCGGCTCGCCAGGTTCGGTGGGACATCAGGCGTGAGATCCAGAAGGCACGGGGCGGTCCTTGACGGCGTGCGTGCCAGGGGACCGCAACAAAGCGCGCACTCTAACCCTTGGGTGGCATGGGAAGCCAGCCGTGCCGACGCATGTCCACCCGTTCGTTGTGGATGAAGACCCCTTCGGCTCGCAAACGTGCCCGTTGCTCGTCACCGGAGACGGTTCCGGCAGGCAGGCTGAGCCGTCCACCCGCCGCGATGACACGATGCCATGGCAGGCGGGTGCCTTCCGGCAACTGACCGAGGGTGCGACCCACCCAGCGTGCTGCACGGCCCAGTCCGGCCATCTCGCCCAACTGCCCGTAGCTGACCACCTTGCCGGGCGGAACCTGGGCCAAGGTAAGGTAGAGGGCTTCGCGACGGGCTTCAGGGCTGGACAGCCGCAAATCGTCCTGGGCAGGGGGTGTTGACGGGGGCATGGCGGGTTCCGGCGGGCGGTGGCGGCCAGCATAGGGTGGTGCCGGGGGAGGGGCAACGTCGGAGGTGGTGACGGGAACTTGGCGACGATACGTCGGTCAGTCCTTGCTCAGTCGCCGGGCTTGCGGATAATGCCTGGCTTTTCCGCAAAGTCCTGAGCCTGCGTATCCATCATGTTGTCCAGAAAACTCCTTTGCCTGGCCCTTGTTGCCGCTTCGACCTCCACCTTCGCCGACACCGTCTGGATGAAGAACGGTGACCGCCTGACCGGCAAGATCCGGGTATTCGACGGCGGCAAACTGATGTTGCAGACCGATTACGGCGGTTCCATCCCGCTGGACTGGTCCAAGGTCGCCACACTGCAGAGCGATCAGGAACTCATGGTCAAGCAGGACGATCTCACCGGCGAGCGCGCCAAGACCCTCATGCCGGCCGAACCGGGCAAGGTGATCCTGGCCAATGGCGATGCGCCCAAGACCGTCGAACTGGCCAGCATCGAGCAGATCATGAAGCCCAAGCCCTTCGTCGAAGACCTGACCTGGACCGGCAACGTCGACGTCTCGCTCGACTACAAGCGTGCCGAGAAGGACACCGACGACTACGACGTCGACTTCAAGACCAAGGCCCGCCACGGCCGCTGGCGGCACAACGCCAACGGCGAGTACAACCGCGAGTTCCAGAATGAGGTGAAGACCACCGAGAACTGGGAGCTGGAGTACGCCCTCGACCGCTTCATCACCGACAAGTTCTTCTGGCAGGGCCGCGCCGGCTACAAGCGCGACAAGATCGAGGAGCTGCGCCGTCAGCGTACCTTGGGTACCGGCCCCGGCTACCAGTTCTGGGACGACGAACTGGGCGCCTTCTCCCTGGCCTCCCTGGTCAACCGCACCGACTACCAGTACGACACCGGCGAGAAGGACAACTTCTATGCCCTCGGTGTGAAGTGGGACTACAACCGCTATCTGGTGGGCAAGACGGTCGAACTCTTCAGCACTGGCGAAGTGGGCCGCCCGCTGGGCAACGCTGCCGATTACTCCCTGGATGCCGAGGTGGGCTTGCGCTACAAGGTCACCGATTGGGCGTCGCTCAACATGAAGGCCGAGCGCGACCTGGTCAGCGGCGCCGAAGGAGACACCGACCGCACCCGCTACACCGTGGGCTTCGGTATCGGCTGGTAACGGCGACCGGTATGAAAAAGCCCCGCTTCGGCGGGGCTTTTTCGTGGAGCGGGGCGCGCCTTACAGGCGCAGACCGCCGTCGAGTTCCAGTACGCGGCCGGTGAAGTAGTCGTTCTCCAGGATGTAGGCCACCGAGTGGGCGATCTCCATCGGCTTGCCCAGGCGCTTGAGCGGAATGCCGGCGGTCATCTTCTCCAGGGCCTCGGGCTTCATGCTGGCGACCATCTCGGTCTCGATGAAGCCGGGTGCCACGGCCCCGACGCGGATACCGTAGCGTGCCAGCTCCTTGGCCCACACCACGGTATCGGCCGCCACCCCGGCCTTGGCCGCGGAGTAGTTGGCCTGGCCCATGTTGCCGGCGCGGGAGATGGAAGAAATGTTGACGATGGCGCCTTCGTTCTTCAGCTCGATCATCTTGGCGGCCACTTCGCGGGTGCAGAGGAACACGCCGGTCAGGTTCACGTCGATCACCGCCTGCCACTGGGCCAGGCTCATCTTGGTCAGCTCGCCGTCCTTGACCTTGATGGTCAGGCCGTCGCGCAGAATGCCGGCGTTGTTCACCAGGCCGTTGATCGCGCCGAAGTCATCCGCCACCTGGCTGACCAGGTGGGTCACCTGCTCTTCGTTGGCCACGTTGCACAGGTAGGCGCGGGCGTCGCCACCGGCTGCCTTGCAGGCCGCCACGGCCTCGTCCAGGCGCTCCTGGTTGAGGTCGACCAGCGCCAGGCGTGCGCCCTTGGCCGCCAGGTATTCGCCCATGGCCCGGCCCAGGCCCTGGCCGCCGCCGGTGATGATGATGACCTTGTCTTTCAGCTGCATGGTGTAGCCCCTCGAACTGGGAATTATGGATCGCTGTGCCCCGCTGGCAGCCCGGAACCGTTATCCTGAGCGCCCGTCCGTTTACGACGGATTCTCTGCGAGGAGTCAGAAGGTGAGCGTGAAAGCCGCAAAGAATGCCCGAGAATTGCTGCTCAAGGAATACCGGGGCGTGCTCTCGACCCAGTCCAAGGCCATGCCCGGCTACCCCTTCGGATCGGTGGCCCCTTATTGCCTGGACGCCGAAGGGCGGCCGCTCATCCTCATCAGCCGCATCGCCCAGCACACCCACAACCTGCAGAAAGATCCGAAGTGCTCGCTGCTGGTGGGCGAACGCGGTGCAGACGACATCCAGGCCGTCGGCCGCCTGACCCTGCTGGCCGAGGCGCGCCAGTTGACGGAGCCCGAGGCCATCGCCGCTGCCGGTGCGCGCTACTACCGCTACTTCCCCCAATCCCGTGACTACCACTTGACCCATGATTTCGATTTCTGGGTACTGGAGCCGGTGCGTGCCCGTTTCATCGGCGGCTTCGGCGCCATCCACTGGATCGACGAGGTGGCCCTGGCCAACCCTTTCGCCGGGGAAAGCGAGACCGGGATGGTGGAGCACATGAACGCCGACCATCGCAGCGCCATCGACCACTACCTGGCCCTGCGCGGCCTGCCTGCCGATCCGACGGCCGAGCTGGTGGGCATCGACAGCGAAGGCTTCCATGTCCGGCTGGGTCAGAGTATTCACTGGCTGCCCTTCCCAACATCCTGCAACACACCGGGTGCGGTCCGTCAGGCCCTGGTGGCGCTGGCCCGGGCCGATCGCTGGCCTGATGCCGAGGCGCCCGACGCTTGAATTCGCCGGAGGCCGGCTTCATGTAGCTGTCTTACCGGAAGCCGTTCTTCCGCGAAGGAAACTTTCATGCGTGTCTTTGCGTTCCTCTTCCTGCTGTTCCCGCTCATCGAGCTGGCTGTCCTGATCAAGGTTGGCAGCGTCATCGGCGTCTTCCCGACCCTGTTGCTGCTGGTGGCCACCGCATTGCTGGGCAGCTTCATGCTGCGCATCGCCGGTGTTGCCACCGCCTGGCGTGCCCGCGAGCGGCTGGCCCGGGGCGAACTGCCGGAGCAGGAGATGCTCGAGGGATTGATGATCGCGGTCGGCGGCGGCCTGCTGCTGCTTCCCGGCTTCATCAGCGACCTCTTCGGGCTGGTTTGCATCATTCCCTTCACACGTCGCCTGGTCATCCGTCGAGTCCTGCAGCGGGTTACCCGGCAAGCCGAACGCCAGCGGGCCTTCTCCGACGACCCACTGGCACGCAATCAGCCGCGGCATAACGTCATCGAAGGCGAATACGAGCGTCGCGAAGACTGATTCCGCCCCGTTTTCCTGTGGTCGGAGGAATTTTTTTCGGGTGCCCCTTGAAATGCTGTCAGGCGACCCTATCTATCCGACACCGCAAGGTTACTGTCCCCAAGGGGCAGTTCAGACTTCCGCAGCGTGCCTGGCGCGCTGCTGCCGGCACCGCCGGCTTTTGCTAACCCGCCGGTGATTATCACCGGCGCCGGAAAACACTGATTGGGAGAGTTAGACCATGAAGCTTCGTCCCCTGCATGACCGCGTCGTGATCCGTCGCAGCGAAGAAGAAACCAAGACCGCTGGTGGCATCGTGCTGCCGGGCTCGGCTGCCGAGAAGCCGAACCGCGGCGAAGTGGTTGCTGTCGGTACCGGTCGCGTGCTGGACAACGGCGAAGTCCGTCCCCTGGCTGTGAAGGTTGGTGACCAGGTTGTGTTCGGCCCCTACTCCGGCAGCAACACCGTGAAAGTCGACGGTGAAGACCTGCTGGTCATGGGCGAGAACGAAATCCTCGCTGTCATCGAAGCCTGAACCCGACCCCTTTCCCACTTAGAGATTCGAGGAAGACAACATGGCTGCTAAAGACGTCAAATTCGGCGATGCCGCTCGCAAGAAACTGCTCGTAGGCGTTAACACCCTGGCTGATGCCGTTAAAGCCACCCTCGGCCCGAAAGGTCGCAACGTGGTCCTGGAGCGCAGCTTCGGTGCTCCGCTGATCACCAAGGACGGCGTTTCCGTCGCCAAGGAAATCGAGCTGAAGGATCGCATCGAGAACATCGGCGCCCAGCTGGTGAAAGACGTGGCCTCCAAGGCCAACGACGCTGCCGGTGACGGCACCACCACCGCCACCGTTCTGGCCCAGGCCATCGTCACCGAGGGCCTGAAAGCCGTCGCTGCCGGCCTGAACCCGATGGACCTGAAGCGCGGTATCGACAAGGCTACCACCGCCATCGTTGCCGAGCTGAAGAACCTGTCCAAGCCGTGCACCGACACCAAGGCCATTGCCCAGGTCGGCACCATCTCCGCCAACTCCGACGACTCCATCGGCAACATCATTGCCGAAGCCATGGAGAAAGTAGGCAAGGAAGGCGTGATCACCGTTGAAGAAGGCTCGGGCCTGGAAAACGAACTGTCCGTCGTGGAAGGTATGCAGTTCGACCGTGGCTACCTGTCCCCCTACTTCATCAACAAGCCGGACACCATGGTGGCCGAGCTGGACGGCCCGCTGCTGCTGCTGGTCGACAAGAAGATCTCCAACATCCGCGAACTGCTGCCGGTTCTGGAAGCCGTTGCCAAGTCCGGCCGTCCGCTGCTGATCGTGGCTGAAGACGTCGAAGGCGAAGCCCTGGCTACCCTGGTCGTCAACAACATGCGCGGCATCGTCAAGGTTGCTGCCGTCAAGGCCCCGGGCTTCGGCGACCGTCGCAAGGCCATGCTGCAGGACATCGCCATCCTGACCGGCGGTACCGTCATCTCCGAAGAAGTCGGTCTGTCCCTGGAAAGCGCCACCCTGGAGCACCTGGGCAACGCCAAGCGCGTCGTCCTGAGCAAGGAAAACACCACCATCATCGACGGCGCTGGCGCCCAGGCTGACATCGAGGCCCGCGTTGCCCAGATCCGCAAGCAAGTCGAGGAAACCTCCTCCGACTACGACAAGGAGAAGCTGCAAGAGCGTCTGGCCAAGCTGGCCGGCGGTGTTGCCGTGATCAAGGTCGGTGCGGCTACCGAAGTCGAGATGAAAGAGAAGAAGGCCCGCGTGGAAGACGCCCTGCACGCCACCCGTGCTGCAGTGGAAGAAGGCGTGGTTCCTGGCGGTGGCGTGGCACTGGTTCGTGCCCTGGCCTCCATCAAGGACCTGGTGGGTGTCAACGAAGAGCAGACCGCGGGTATCAACATCCTGCGTCGCGCTGTCGAGGCTCCGCTGCGCCAGATCGTCACCAACGCCGGTGACGAGGCCTCCGTGGTCCTGGACAAGGTCAAGCAGGGTTCCGGCAACTACGGCTACGACGCTGCCACCGGCCAGTACGGCGACATGATCGAGTTCGGCATCATCGACCCGGCCAAGGTCACCCGTACCGCGCTGCAGGCTGCTGCCTCCATCGCCGGTCTGATGATCACCACCGAAGCCATCGTGGCTGACCTGCCGGAAGACAAGCCGGCTCCGGCCATGCCCGATATGGGTGGCATGGGCGGCATGGGCGGCATGATGTAAGCCATTCCAGCCCACACGCTGATCGAAGAGCCCCGCCTTGCGCGGGGCTTTTCTTTTGGAGCGCCCAGGCTTCTGCGCCGACCGGGATGCCGCAACGTGGCGCTGCGCTTCCCAACCCCCGGCTGCTCTCGCCAGAATGAGCGCCACTTCCGGAACCTGTGTCCCGGCTGTGGTCAAAGGCCGGCCCTGCAACGTGCGGGCAACCTGTTCGAGGAGGGGGCGATGCGCATCCTGCTGGTAGAAGACAACAAGGACATCCTGGTCAACATGGCCGATTACCTAGAGCTCAAGGGCTATACGGTGGACTGCGCCCAGGATGGCCTCTCCGGCCTGCACCTGGCGGCCAACGGGCATTTCGACCTGATCGTGCTGGACGTGATGCTCCCCGGCCTGGACGGCAACAGCCTGTGCCAGCGCCTGCGGGAAGAGGCACGGCTGGACACGCCGGTGATCATGCTCACCGCCCGCGATGCCCTGGACGATCGCCTGCAGGGTTTCCGCTCCGGTGCCGACGACTACCTGGTCAAACCTTTCGCCCTGTCGGAGCTGGTCGCCCGCATCGAGGCCGTCCTGCGGCGCAGCCGGGGCGGCGGCAAGCGCGCCCTGCAGGTGGGCGACCTGCACTATGACCTTGACACCCTGGAGGTCAGCCGGGGCGGCAAGCCGCTCAAGCTCAACCCCATCGGCCTCAAGCTGCTGGCGGTGCTGATGCAGAAGAGCCCTCATCTGGTGCGCCGTGAAGTGCTGGAAGAGGCCCTGTGGGGCGACGACTGCCCCGACAGCGACGCCCTCCGTAGCCATATCCACCAACTGCGCCAGGTGATCGACAAGCCTTTTGGAAAGCCCCTGTTGCGTACCCTGCATGGTCTCGGTTACCGGCTCTCGGAGTCGATCGATGGAGTTTAGGCAGAGCCTCGCCCGCCGCATCGTCATCGCCTTCACCCTGATGACCGTGCTGGTGGGCGGTACCTTCTCCCTGGGCATCATCGAAGTGGTGCACATGATCGAGGAGCAGCTCATCTCCCGTGACCTGAGCAACGAACTGGACCGCGTGCTGGCGCAGAACATCTACCAGGGACGTCCGCCGGTACTGGACAGCGACACCCGTTTCTACATGGATGACGGCGGCCACAACCGCTACTCCATGCCGGCGTCCTACCGTGAACTGAGCGAGGGTTTCCACGAGCTCTTCGAAGGTACGCAGTCCTACCACGCCCTGGTGCGCGACTCGCACGGGCGCCGTTACATGCTGCTGCAGGACCAGAGCGACTTCGAAGACCGCGAGCAGGTGCTCTACGGCGTGGTGTTGGCGGGCTTCGTACTCAGCGTACTGCTCTCCGCCGTGCTTGGCTGGCTGCTGGCGCGCAAGGTCATCGAGCCGGTGGTGCGCCTGGCCCGCCAAGTGCGCCATCGTGACCGGTTGCTCGGGCTCGCGCCGCCCTTGGCGCCGGACTATGCCACCGACGAAGTGGGGCAACTGGCCCTGGCCTTCGACGATACGCTGGGCCGCCTGCATCAGGTACTGACCCGTGAGCGACTGTTCACCAGTGACGTCAGCCACGAGTTGCGCACCCCGCTGATGGTGATGGCCTCCTCCTGCGAACTGCTGCAAGAGAACCGCAGCCTCGACGGACGTGCCCAGGCCCAGGTGGCTCGCATCGCCCGCGCCAGCGAGGAGATGCGCGACCTGGTGCAGACCTTCCTGATGCTTGCCCGCGCGCGCCAGGAAGAGGCCAACCTCGGGCCCCAGGCCAGCCTGCGCGAGGTGGCCGATGAGCTGGAGGCACTGTGGCGGCCTGCCATCGAGGATAAAGGCCTGGCCTTCCTCTACCTGCCCGGTGAGGCGGTCAGCGAGGAGCGTTACAACGCTGCCTTCCTGCGCTCCGTCATGGGCAACCTGCTGCGCAACGCGCTGCACTACACCGACAGCGGGCGCATTCGCCTGGAACTGTCCGGCGCCGCCTTCGTGGTGCAGGACACTGGAGTCGGCATCCTCGAGGAAGACCGCGAGGTGATGTTCCAGCCCTTCGTCCGCGGCGGCGCCAAGCGGGGCGACGGTCTCGGGCTCGGCCTCTCGTTGGTGCAGCGGATCTGCGACAACCAGGGCTGGAGCGTCACCCTCACTTCCGTCGAGCCCAGTGGCTGCCGGTTCGAGGTTGCACTCGGCAAGCGTCCCGCTTGAGTTGACGCTTTTTTCACCTCCGCTTGATCTGCCCTTGATCCTCATCCGCGCAGCGTATCGGTGCGCGGATTGGGTGGTAGGGAACCTCGAACTGAAACAATTGTCTGTCACCCTCTGCCGTTGATTTTTGCGGCGGTGCGCCGAGCACCCCGGGCCCGAAGGACCGTTCGTCACTCCAGGTCGCGGGCACCGCCAAGTGTTCTACGGTTAAGTCACAGCGTTGGCAGCGCTATCAAGGGGTTGCGATCATGAAACTAGAAATCACGCGAGCTTTGTTCCTCGCTGGCGCCTTGGGGGTCGCGTCTGCGGCTGCGGCGGCCTGGCACGAGCCATCCCCCTCGGTGGTTCGCTCCAATGACCTCGGCTATTGCCCGGTGCCCCCCAATGCCCGCCACAAGCCCATGGCCAGGCCGGACGACAACCTGTTGCTGCTGATGTATGGCCTGACCCAAGGGCTGCGCGGTCAGGACTGACCATCGCCACGGCGCTCCTCCCGCGAGAAAGGGAGGAGCTGTGCAGGCGCAATGCATGCTCGTTTCCTGCCTGTCCTCGATTTTTCGCACCCATCTCTCTTCAACGGTATAGCCGTTCCCCCCCATCAGCGATGCGGACTGGGCCTACCTGCTGACCGCCTACGAATGCGCCTTCGGCCACCGCGTGGAGGTCCTGCGCCGGCTTTGAGCGGCCCTGAACGAAGAAGGCCCCGCATCCGCGGGGCCTTCTGGTTCTACGCGCCTCAGTGGCTCGAGACGGGCTCGGCCTGGGGCTGGTGCTGCGGGTCCTTGTGCGTCAGCAGCGTGTAGACGCAGGGCAGAACGAACAGGGTGAACAGCGTGCCGATGGACATGCCGGTGGCGATCACCAGGCCGATGTCGAAGCGGCTCACCGCACCCGCACCGGTGGCGAGGATCAGCGGCACCATGCCGAACACCATCGCCGCTGTGGTCATCAGCACTGGACGCAGGCGGATCGACGCCGCTTCCTCCACGGCTTCGCGCGGGGACAGGCCCTTCTCGCGGCGCAGTTGGTTGGCGAACTCCACGATCAGGATGCCGTGCTTGCTGATCAGGCCGATCAGCGTCACCAGGCCCACCTGGGTGTAGATGTTCATGCTGGAGATGCCGAGGAACAGCGGGATCAGCGCCCCGCAGATGGACAGCGGCACCGTCACCAGGATCACCAGCGGGTCGCGGAAGCTCTCGAACTGCGCAGCCAGCACCAGGAAGATGATCGCCAGCGCCAGGCCGAAGGTGACGTACAGCGCACTGCCTTCCTGGACGTACTGGCGCGAGGCGCCGGCGTAGTCGAAGGCGAAGCCGCGCGGGGCCTCCTCGCGGGCGATCTGGGTTACCGTCTCCACCGCATCGCCCATGCTCACCACCGGGAAACCCTCGATGATCGCCGAGTTCAGCTGCTGGAACTGTTTCAGCTTGGTCGGCCGCGCCGTGTCATGCACAGTGATCAGCGTGGACAGGGGCACCATGGTGCCGCTCTCGCTCTTCACGTAGTAGTTGTTCAGCCAGCCCGGGTTGTCGCGGTAGGCGCGCTCCACCTGGGCGATCACCTTGTAGCTGCGGCCGTCGATGGTGAAGCGATTGATCTCGCCTTCGCCCAGCAGCAGCGCCAGGGTCGAACCCAGGTCCTGCATGGAGACGCCCATCTGTGCGGCCTTCTGCCGGTCGATGTCCACCACCACCTCGGGCTTGTCGAACGCTAGGTCGATGTTCAGGAACGCGAACTTCCCGGACTCCTCGGCGCGTTTCTTGATGCGCTCGGTCACCTGTAGCAGTGACTCGTAGTCGTTGGGGGTGTTGACCACGAACTGGAACGGCAGGCCCTCGCCTGTGCCCGGCAGAGACGGCAGGTTGAAGCCGAATATCTGCAGGCCGGGGATCTCGTCCAGCTTGGCCTGGACCTGCGGCAGCAGCTCCATCTGGGTGCGCTCACGCTCGTCCCAGGGTTTGAGCAGGAAGCCGCCGATGCCTGCCTGTACGCCGTCGAAGCCGTTGATCTGGAACGACGAGTAGTACTCCGGGAAGGACTTGAACACGTCCATGAACTGCGCCGAGTAACCGTTCAGGTAGTCCAGGTTGGTCGGCTGCGGCGCCTTGGCCATGAGGAACACGATGCCCTGGTCTTCGTCGGGGGCCAGCTCGCTCTTGGTAAACATCATCAGCACCGGGATCAGGCAGAACACCAGCACGGCGAACACCACCACCACCGGGCGGGTGTTGAGGGTGCCATGCAGGGCGCGCTGGTAGCTGCGTTTGAGGCGCTCGAAGATCAGGTCCAGCCTGTGGGCCAGGCCACTCGGGTTTTCTTCGTGGCGCAGCAGCTTGGAGCACATCATCGGCGACAGCGTCAGAGCGACGATGCCGGAGATGATCACCGCCCCCGCCAGGGTCAGGGCGAACTCGCGGAACAGTGCACCGGTCAGGCCTTCGAGGAAGCCGATGGGGGCGTACACCGCCGCCAGGGTGATGGTCATGGAAATGACCGGCACGGCGATCTCGCGGGCGCCCTCAATGGCAGCGTCGAAGGGCGTCTTGCCCTCCTCGATGTGCCGGTGGATGTTCTCCACCACCACGATGGCGTCATCCACCACCAGGCCGATGGCAAGCACCATGGCCAGCAGTGTCAGCAGGTTGATGGAGTAGCCCATCAGTTGCATGAAGAACAGCACGCCGATCATAGACAGCGGGATGGTGATCACCGGGATCAGCACCGAGCGGAACGCGCCGAGGAACAGGAATACGACCACGATGACGATCAGCACCGCCTCGCCGAGAGTCTTCACCACTTCGTCGATGGAGGCCTGGATGAAGCGGGTTGCGTCGTAGGCGATGGACACCTTCAGGTTCGGCGGTAGCTGCGCTTCCAGCTCCGGCATGATCGCGCGCACGTGCTTGATCACGTCCAGCGGGTTGGCGCTGGGGGTGCCTTTGATGCCGATGTACACCGAGGGGATGCCGTCGAAGGAGCTGATGGAGTCGTAGTTCTCCGCACCCATTTCGACACGGGCGATGTCACGCACCAGCACGCGGCTGTCACCCACGGTCTTCACCGGGATGGCGGCGAAGGCCTCGGGGGACTTCAGGTCGGTGGTGGCGTTGATGCTGGTCACCACGTATTCGCCCTTCACCTGGCCGGCGGCCGAGAGGAAGTTGTACTTGCGCACCGCATCGCTCACGTCGGTGGCGGTGACGCCATAGGCGGCCATCTTCACCGGGTCCAGCCACAGGCGCATGGCGAAGACCTGGTTGCCGAGGATCTCCGCCTCCGCCATGCCCGGCAGGGTCGCCAGCTTGGGCTGGATCACCCGCGACAGGTAGTCGGTGATCTGCGGGTTGGACAGCTCGTCGCTGTAGAAGCTGATGTACATCAGTGCCGAGGCGTCGGCCGACTCCTTGGACAACACGGGGTCTTCGGCGTCCTGGGGCAGTTGGTTCTTCACCTCGTTGGCCTTGGCCAGCAGTTCGGTGAACAGACGGTCCGAGTTGGCGCCGATGCGTGCGTAGATCGAGATGACCGACATGTTCTGCTGGCTCGACGACGTCATGTAGTCGATGCCTTCCGCGCTCGCCAGGCTCTGCTGCAGCGGTTGGGTGATGTAGCCCTGGATGGTCTCGGCGTTGGCCCCCGGGTAAGCGGTGGTCACCGTGATCAGGGCGTTCTCCATCTGCGGGTACTGGCGGATGACCAGCTTGCTGAACGCCTGGAAACCGAGCAGGACGATGAGCAGGCTGACCACGGTCGCCAGGACCGGCCGACGGATGAAGGGATCTGTGAAAGCCATATGCGATTCCTTGGCGCAGCCTTACTGGGCAGCGCTGGCTTGATCTTCCGTTTTGGGGGCGAGGACCGGATCGTCCACCACCGCGACGTGGGAGCCGTTGTCCAGCTTCAGTTGGCCGGAGGTGACCACCTGCTCGCCGGTCTTCAGGCCCTTGAGCACAACCACCTGGCCGTCGCGGCGCTCACCGGTCTCGACGAAGCGGCGCTCGACCACCAGGTAGGGCTCGCCCTTGTCGTTCTTCTGTTCCTGGCCATCCTCACCCTTCTTCGGTGCGATGACGTACACGGAGTTGCCGTACAGGGTGTAGGTGATGGCGGTTTCAGGCACCACCACGCGTTGTTCTTCGCCCGGCAGCAGCACCTCGAGGTTGGCGAACATGCCCGGCAGCAGCTTGTTGTCGGGGTTCTTCAGCACGGCACGGATCTGCAGATTGCGGGTGGTGTCCTCGACCTTGGGGTTGATTGCCGAGATGGTGCCTTCGAATACCTCGCCCGGGTACGCCGCCACGCTCACCCGCACGCGCTGCTCCAGGGCCAGCTTGGGCACGGCCTGCTCGGGCAGGAAGAAGTCCACATAGAGGTTGTCCAGGTCCTGCAGGGTGGCGATGGTAGTGCCGGAAGAGAGGAAGTCACCCACGTCCACCTTGCGGATGCCGATGGTGCCGCCGAACGGTGCGAGGATGCGTTTCTTGTCCAGGGTCGCCTTCAGCTGCGCCACCGAGGCGTTGGCTTTCTGCAGTTCGGAGGACAGGCGGTCGAACTCGCTCTTGGAGATGTTCTGCCGGTTCACCAGGCTGCGGCCGCGCTCGAACTCGACGCGGGCCAGGGACAGGGTCGCCTCGGCGGTGGCCAGGCTGGCCTTCTCCACGTCGCTGTCCATCTGGATCAGCGGCTGACCCTGGCGCACTTTTTCGCCGGAGCGGAACAGCACGTCCTGCACGGTGCCGGCGACCTCGACGGTCAGGTCCACGCCCTGGAAGGCCTTGAGCGAGCCGATCGCCGGCAGGCGCTCCTGCCAAGGACGCTGCTCGGCCAGAGCGGCCGACACGCTGATGGCCGGCTTGGGTGCTGTGAACATCGCGATCTGTTGCTGGATGGAGAAGGCTTTGTAGGCGGCAAGGGCGAGCACCACGAGGATGACCGCGCCGAGCATGATGAGCATGCGGCGAAGCAACATATTCCGGTTCCTTGGCAAGGCAGAGTCGGGCCTGGGAATAGGCGAGGCGAGCACCTTATTCCTACCGGCGGGGGCAAGTCAAAGCCTCGGAATTGCAAAAGATTGCGTTCAGCGAGTGATGCCAGGGCTGCCGATCATGATCGGCGAAGATCGCTGTAGATCGCTGATCTTATTCTGGAGCGCTTGATCGGCTACCAAAGAGGCGTGAGAGGGGAGGGCACATCCCTGTGCCGGGAGAATCAGGCGCTGAAGCGGCGGGTGATGTCGTTGAGCTCGCCCGAGAGTTCATGCAGGCGCTGGCTGGCGCCTTCGGTGCGCTGCACGTTCTCGTTATTGGTGTCGGCGATGGCGGTGATCTCGGTGAGGTTGCGGGAGATGTCCTCGGCCACCGAGGTCTGCTCCTCGGCTGCAGTGGCGATCTGCCGGTTCATGTCGCGGATCGCCTCCACGGCCTCGGTGATGCGCTGCAGCATGGCGCCGGCCTCGGTGACCTGGATGACGCTCTGCTCGCTGCGGTTCTGGCCGCTTTCGATGGCGCGCACGGCATTCACCGCACCGGTCTGCACCGTGTCGATGATCTGGTGGATCTCGGCAGTGGATTCGGCCGTGCGTTGGGCCAGGGTGCGGACCTCATCGGCCACCACAGCGAAGCCGCGGCCCTGCTCGCCTGCACGGGCAGCCTCGATGGCGGCGTTGAGGGCCAGCAGGTTGGTCTGCTCGGCGATGCCGCGGATCACTTCCAGCACCTTGCTGATGCGGCCGCTGTCGCTTTCCAGGCGGCGGATGACTTCGGCAGTGGAGGCGATCTCGCCGCGCATGCCGGTGATGCTCTGTATGGTGGCCTGCATCACCCGCTCGCCCTGCTGGGCGGAGGTATCGGCCTGGTCGGCGGCGCCGGCTGCTTCAGCGGCATGACGCGCCACTTCCTGAGCGGTGGCGGACATCTCGTGCATGGCCGTGGCCACCTGGTCGGTGCGTGAGAACTGCTCGCGCACGCCCTGCGCCATCATTGCGGCGATGGCGTTGAGTTCGCCACTGGCGTTGTCCAGCTCGCTGGTGCTGTGCTTCAGGCGGTTGAAGGTGTCGGCGAGAAAGTCCCGCAACACGTTCGCCGAATTGGCCAGGCTTCCCAGTTCGTCCTTGCGGCTGCTGTCGACACGCTCGCCGAAGTTGCCCCGGCTCAGGCGGGCGATGTGCTCGATGAGGGTACGGATCGGTGCGATCAGGCGGCGGTTGATCAGCCACAGGGCCAGCACGCCGATCACCAGGCTGGAAAGCAGCATGGTCACCAGACCGCCGGTGAGGGTGGCGCTGGCACTGGCACTGATCTCGGCGGATTGCTGGGTGCCACGGTCATGCAGTTGGGTGACCAGCGCGGTCATCTGGTCGCTGGCGGCGCGGTCGATGCCCTGCACCGCCTTGTCGCCAGCACTCGGGTCGGCCCCGGCGGCGAGGAAGGCTTCGCGGCCCTTGCGGTAGGCCGCGCCCAGGCTCTGGTGTTCGCTGCGCAGGCGCTCTACCTGGGTCTGCAGGTCACGGTCGCCCATGTCGCGAGCTTCGTTGACCAGCTTGCCGAGAATATCCTGGACCTTGCGCTCCTGGTCCTCGAACTGGCCCCAGTACTTGGCCAGGGCGGCCGGGTCCTTGCCGCGCAGCAGCACGTTCTTCCATTCCTGGACCTGTACCTTGAACTCGACGTTGGCGCTGTCGACGAGGCCGGACGCTTCCAGCGTGCCGCCTACGAGGTTGCGATAGGACTGGATACCACCAGACAGTGAATTGAAGCAGGCGAGCGCGACCACCAGGATCAGCAACAGGCTGCCACCCAACAGCGCGAGGAGTTGGCCTCGCAGGGAGTTTTGCAGGGACATTGAAGAACGCCTCAGGGAGGAGGAAGGGAAGGGCAGGCAAAGTATAGGTCGGCCGCCATGACCGAGGCGTTAGACCATGGCGACGAAATGCTCGGGTTTCACGCCAGGTGCAGGTGGTTGTCCCAGAGTCCGGCGGGCAATTGCAGCGGTGTGGCGGTGGGGGTGGCCTGGCGGCAGTCGTAGAGGCGGCAGCGCCCCTGGCCGGAGGTGACGACGAAGCCGTTCTTCACCGCGCCCACGCCGGCGCAGTCGGGCAGCGGGGCGTCCAGGCGCAGGGCGCCGCTATCCAGGTCCCAGATGAAGAAGCGATTGCCCCGCGGGGCGGTCAGGGCCACCAGGCGCAGTTCGTCGTGCACCGCCACGCTGGCGGTGTACTGGGCCATGGCCAGGCGCTGCTCGTCCGCCACGGGGAAGGCGACGAGCGGCTGGCCAGGGCGCTTGATGGCCAGCAGGTCGGCGTGGTCCCCGCCATCGCCCATGTACTGCTGGCCCGCCACCACGGTACCGTCGGCGGCGACGGCCAGGTGGCGGATGCTGTTCATCTGTTGTGGCAGGGTCTCGCGGCTGATCAGGCTGCCGTCGCGACGCATCAGCACCAGGCTCGGTTCCATGGCGTCGAGGTTCATTTCCTTGCGGCTTTCCGCTTCGGTACGGATGCCGCCGTTGGCCACCACGAAGGTCTCGCCGTCGGGCATCCAGGACACCTGGTGCGGGCCGAGGCCGTGGGTGGACAGCTCGCCCTGGAAACTCAACTGGCGGTCGGCGTAGGCGTAGACGCCCAGCACACCACGGCCTGGGTCGCGGGTGTCGTTGTCGGTGACGTACAGCCATTCGCCGCTCTTGTGGAACACCCCGTGGCCGTAGAAATGCCGGTTCGGTTGCGAGCGCAGGGTCTGCAGCAGGCGGCCGTCCTCCAGGTCGATCAGGTAGCTCTCGGTCCCCGGGCGGCGAGCGACGAACAGGGCCACCGCTTCGCTGGGGTGCTGGACGATGTCATGGCAGCGCTGAGCAACCCGGGTGGCGAACACCTGGGTGCCGTCCAGGCGGTAGCCGACGGCGTAGTGGCCGCCGTCGGCATCGTCACGGGCGGAGAGCAGCAGAGGCTCGCGCCCCTTGCGACTGAGCGACCAGCCGGCCAGCGTCACCGCGCCGAGCAGCAGGCTGCCGAGTGCGATCACCTGGCGGCGCAACATGTCAGTCACCATCGTTGGCGTTGAAGCCCAGTTGTACGTTGAGGACGCGGGCCAGCTCGTTGGAATGCAGGCGGTGCACCACGTCCAGGCTGGCGTAGAAGACGCCCAGTTGCTTGAGGCCTTCTTCGCTCTCCAGCAGTTTGCTCAGCGGCGGCTGCAGGGCGTCGAGTTTGCTGCGGGCGTCCGCGTAGGCGGCGTCGATCTGTTCGGCCAGCGCCTTCTGGTCGCTACCCAGCAGGCTGCGCAGGCCCTTGCCGTCGACACCTTTCCACAGTTGCTCGGCGCTGAGCAGGCTGGCGCCGAGGCTGGCCAGGGAGGTGTCGCTGCGCCAGCCGTCGGCCTGGTAGGGTTGCGGCACGCCCTTGCTCATGCGGCCCATGGGGGTGCCAAGTTTCTTCTTGAGCGTGTCGAGAGCGGTGACCTGCACCCGCAGCAGCTCCGAGACGGCTTCGTGGGAGTCGGCATAGCGCGGGTTGGGGAAGGTGGTCAGCTGCTCCAGCATGCCGTCCTTCTTGTTCCAGCCGGCGAGAATCTCCTCGGCCAGGGTCTTCTGGCGCTCGCCGATGGCCTCCAGCAGGGGGCAGTAGCGGGCCTTCTGTTCCGGGTCTGCCATGTCCAGGCCGCTGTCGAAGAGGATGTATTCGTAGGCGGACAGGCCCTGCACCACCACGCTGGACTTGCCCAGGGCCGCAGCGTCGATCTGCGGCTTGGCGTTGACCAGTTGTTCCACCTGGCGGCCGACCAGGTTCTTCTTGTCCGGCCAGAACTGCACCTGCCAGGCGCGGTTGCCTTCGGCCAGCGGGCCCACCATCAGCGGCTGCAGTTCGGCCCAGGCCTTCTGGGCGACGAGGAAGTCGGCGCGGGCCTTGGCCAGGTCCTCCTTCCCGGAGCAGAACGCCAGGGCGCTGGCGGCCAGGGCCCGGTCGGCCTCCACCCAGCGGCTGTAGGTGGGCAGGATCACCTGCTTGGCCAGTGCCGAGGTGGCCTGGGCTTGTGGGTCCTGAGGGGCGCACGCACCGAGGGCAAGGGCGGCGAGGCTGGTGAAGAGCAGTTTGGGGCGGAACATGCAGGGCTCCTTACAAGGAATTCAGGAAGGCCAGCAGCGCGGCTCGCTGCCCGGCGTCGTAGCGCATGACGGTCTGTTTCGCCGCCTCGGCCTCGCCACCGTGCCAGAGGATGGCCTCCAGCAGGTTGCGGGCGCGCCCATCGTGAAGGAAGCGGGTATGGCCATTGACCACCTCGGTGAGGCCGATGCCCCACAGCGGCGGTGTGCGCCAGTCGCGGCCGCTGGCCTGGAACTCGGGGCGGCCGTCGGCCAAGCCCTCGCCCATGTCGTGCAGCAGCAGATCGGTATAGGGACGGATCAACTGGTTGGCCAGCTCCGGTTCGGCAGCATCGGCCCGGGTGGTGAAGCTCGGGGTGTGGCAGCCCTGGCAGCCGGCCTGGTGGAACAGGCCCTTGCCTTCCAGTATCTGTGGGTCGTTGATCCCGCGCCGCGAGGGCACGGCGAGGTTGCGGCTGTAGAAAAGCACCAGACGCAGGATGTTGTCGCTGACCTCGGGCTCACCGCCGTTCACGGCATTCAGGCAGTCCACCTGGGCCGGCGTGCAGTCGTCGTGGGGCAGCAGACTGGTGGTCAGGCCCATGTCGCCGGAGAAGGCGTGGGCGTTTTGCTGGTTCAGGCTGGGCTGGCCGGCCTTCCAGCCGAAGCGGCCGAGCACGGTCTTTCCGGCGGCATCGTCCCAGACCCGGTTGGGGCGGCCGATGACGCCGGGGCCCTTGGCCTCGGATGGGCCGGCATTGGCCAGGATGGCGTCCTCGGGAATGGCCTCCAGCAGGCCCAGGCCGATCATCGGTGGGGCGACTCGCGCAGAGAACATGGTCTGTGGGTGCATGGGTCCATAGCCCAGCTGGGTGATCTCCAGGGTGGGCTTCTGCAGTTCCACCACGGTGCCGTCGGCCAGGGTGACGTTGAGCGGCTCGTAGCGCATGCGCACCTTGCCTTCCGGCGCGACGCCGGGGATGGCAACGTCCTGCAGTTGCCCACCGTAGACCGGCTCGGGCACCACGCCCAGGCGCTCCAGCATCTGCTGGTGTTCGGCCTTGGCTTCGGCAGGGATGGACAGGCGCACCAGCATCGACACGGCGTTGTCACCGCGAACGCCTGGCGGATGGCCGCGGCCGTCCTTCACGTGGCAGTTCTGGCAGGCGTTGGTGTTGAACAATGGGCCCAGGCCATCCCTCGCGGTGGTGGAGGAGGGGGCGATCACCCAGGGGTTGCGGAAGAAGCTGTTGCCGACGTTGAAGTCCAGCCGGCGGCTCGGCGTGAGGTTGCCGGAGGCCTGGGAGAAGGCGTTGCGGTCATGCAGGTTGATGGTCGCGGCACCGCCTGAAAGCTGCTCGCCGGGTTCGGCCTGGGTGAAGCGGGGGGGCTTGTCGCAACCGGCCAGGGCAACGGCCAGCAACAGCGGCGACAGGTGGCGGAGGGCCGACGATACGGGCATTGGCGGGTCCGGCTGGGGAAAACAGGCCGGCAATGTTAGCAGGCGAACGGCTATTAAATAAGAGGGATTTGCGTTCGTGATAGCGGGTCTGGATGGCCGCTGTGAAGAGGGTGGAGCCCAGGCGTGACGCGATCTTCAGCCAGACGAGACGCGGATTTGCAGGCATGAAAAAAGCGGATGCGGCGATGGGCCGCATCCGCTTTCGGGACAGGTGGACGGTGCGATCAGAACTCGTGATCGGCGTTGTCCGGCTTCAGGTCGCTGATGCCCAGCTTGCCGGCAGCCTGTTCGATGGCACCGGTCTGCTTGACCAGGGCGGCGATGGCGTCACGCACCACCTGGTTGCCTTCGGCGTTGTCCGGAGCGATCAGCTGGTCGAAGTGCTCGCCCTTGTTGGCGCGGTCCACCAGGACCTGCAGCTTGGCCTCGGTGGCCTCCAGGTCGGCCTTCAGGGTGGCGTCGGCCTGGGCATCGGCCTTGGCGACCAGGGAGGACAGGCTCGGGCCGGTCAGGGTGGTGCCGTCGACCTTCTTGTATTCGCCCAGGTAGACGTTGCGGATGCCCTTGCCGTTGTAGAAGTGCGAGTTGTGGGTGTTGTCGCTGAAGCAGTCGTGTTCGTCTTCAGGCGAGTTGGCTTCCAGGGCGACCTTCATGCGCTCGCCGGCCAGCTCACCGAGGGACAGGCTGCCCATGCCGAACAGCATCTTGCGCAGGCCGGACTCGGCCGGTTCGGCTTCCAGCTTGGCACGGTAGTTGTCGGCGACGCCGGCTTTCCACTGGCCGACCATGTAGTCCAGGTCGCTCACCAGCAGGTCGGTGACGGCCTTCAGGTAGGTGGCACGGCGGTCGCAGTTGCCGCCGGTGCAGTCCTTGCCCTGGGCGTAGTCGGTGGCCGGGCGATTGCCGGCGCCCGGGCCGGTGCCGTTCAGGTCCTGGCCCCAGAGCAGGAATTCGATGGCGTGGTAGCCGGTGGCGACGTTGGCCTCGGAGCCGCCCAGTTCGTTGAGGCTGGCCAATTTCTCGCCGGTGATCTCGGTGACGTCGATCTTGTCTTCGCCGACCTGGATTTCCTTGTTGGCGACGATGTTGGCGGTAGCACCGGGATTGCCCAGGGCGTGCTGGTAGTCCTTGGCGACGTAGTCGATCAGGCCTTCGTCCAGCGGCCAGGCATTCAGTTGGCCTTCCCAGTCGTCCACCACCGGGTTGCCGAAGCGGAACACCTCGGTCTGCATGTAGGGCACGCGGGCAGCCAGCCAGGCTTCGCGGGCGGCTTTCAGGGTGTCGTCATTCGGGGTGGCGAGGAAGGCGTCCACGGCCTTTTGCAGGGCGAGGCCGGTGGTGTGGGCATCGGTGAACACGGCCAGGGCCAGGTCGGCGTAGTGCTTGACCACTGCCTTGGTCGCTGCCTCGTCCAGCTTGGTGGCGGCCGGTGCAGCGCTGCTGCTGCTGGCGGCAGCCGGGGCTGCGGTCTGGGGCGCGGCGGCCTTGTCCTTGTCGTCGCCGCAACCGGCGAGAGTGATGGCGATGGCAAGCAGGCTGGCGGTGGCCAGGGGCATACGACTCATGGCGGATTCCTTTGGTGGTGTTGGGAAGCGCTGCTGCGCGAAAACGGCGGACATAATGCGAAAGATTTGCATTTTTGAAAAGTGGCACTTTGTCCCGTTGTCGCGATGGGTGTGCCCCGGGTCGCTGTGCCGGAGGGCGACGGGCGCTAGAATTCTGCGGAACCGAAGACAAGGAGTCGTTCGCATGTCCCTGAGCACCGTTGCCATCCTCGTCGCCCTGCTGTTGTTGGGCGCCTATGCCGTGATCCTCTACAACGCCCTGGTGCGCCTGAAACACGGCGTGGGCAAGGCCTGGTCGAACATCGAGGTGCTGCTCAAGCAGCGCCACGACGAACTGCCCAAGCTGGTGGAAACCTGCAAGCAGTACATGCAGCACGAGCGCAGCACCCTTGAGCGCGTGATCGCTGCGCGAAATGCCGTGGCGGGCGCCCGTGAGCGCGGCGACCTGGGCGCCCTGGGCCAGGCTGAAAGCGGGCTGCGCGCCGGCCTCGGGCAACTGTTCGCCCTGGCGGAGAACTACCCGCAGCTCAAGGCCAACGAGAACTTCCAGTTCCTCCAGCAGCGCATCAGTGGCTTGGAGAACGGCATCGCCGACCGTCGCGAGCTGTACAACGAGGCGGTCAACCTGAACAACGTGCGCATCGAGCAGTTCCCTGATGTGCTGATCGCCCGGGTGTTCGGCTTCCGTCCGGCAGAGCTGCTGGTGTTCAGCGAGGCAGAGAAGGCCGATGTGGACATCAAGAGCCTGTTCAACTGATGGACGGGGGTGAAGCTGGTGGTCTGGCGATGAGCCTGGCCTTCAGCCTGGGAGCCTTCCTTGGCGGCGGCTGGTGGTGCCTGAAGCGCTTCTACGAGGGGCGCCTGCTGCTGGATACGCCGACCTCGAAGATCCGTTCGGCGGCTCAGGGTTACGTGGAACTCTACGGTGTGCTGCACGAGCCGCAGCACGGCCTGTTGAGCGCGCCACTTACCGGCAAGCCCTGCGTGTGGTGGCGCTTCCGTATCGAGGAGTACAGCGAGAGTGGCAAGAACAAGCGCTGGAAAGTGGTGGAGAGCGGCGTCAGCGATCAGTGGCTGGCCCTGGGCGATGGCACCGGCGAGTGCCTGATCGACCCGCGCGGCGCCGAGGTACGACCCGCCACCCGTGAGGTGTGGCGGGGCAGCCAGCGGCACCCGCTACGGGTGGAGTCCGCCGGGTTGTTCGGCTCGCTGTTCGGTGGAGGCGACTACCGCTACACCGAGGAGCGCCTGGAGCTGGGTGGCCCGCTCTATGCCATCGGCGAGTTCGTCACCACCGGTGCGAGCCAGCAGGGGTTCGATGCCAACCGGGCCGAAGGGGCGGTGATCCGCGAATGGAAAAGTGATTTCACCGGCCTGCTGAAACGCTTCGACAGCAATGGAGATGGCCAACTGGACGAGGGGGAGTGGGGGCGTGTGCGCCTGGCCGCGCAGTTGGAGGCGGAGGACCGCCACCGCGCCACCAGTGCGGCACCGGCGGTCAATCGTATGCGTCGCCCGGGGGAGGCGCGGCCTTTCCTGCTATCCAGCCATGGCGAGGACGTGCTGGCGCGGGCGTTCTTCTGGCAGGCGTTGGGCGCTGGCCTGGTATGCATCGTAGGGGCGGTTGCGACGGTCTATCTGCTGCGCACCACCGGTTGGCTCTAGCGTCTCGCGGCCCCGCCCCCGCACGGTGGTGCATGCGGGGTATCAGAGAGTGGCGGGATTGGAGGCCGCAGCGCTCAGACGGCGGGATTGCTTGAGGTAGCCGGTCAGCTCGCGACCGGGCAGCGGCTTGCTGTAGAGGTAGCCCTGCCCCTCGTTGCAGCCCTGGGCAATGATGTAGCTCTCCTGCTCGGGGGTTTCGACCCCTTCTGCAATCACCTGCATGCCCAGGCTGCGGGCCAGTTGGATGATTGCGCGGACGATGGTGGCGTCGTCCTCGTCCTCGAGCACATCCTGGACGAAGCTCTTGTCGATCTTGATCTTGTCCAGCGGCAGGCTCTTCAGGTAGCTCAGGGAGGAATAGCCGGTCCCGAAATCGTCGATGGCGATCAGCGCGCCAGAGCGGCGCAGGCTGAGCAGGTGCTGGGCGGCGGTGGAGATGTCCTCCATCAGGCCGGTCTCGGTGACTTCCAGCTCCAGGCTGCGCGGCGGCAGGCGGTAGACCTGCAGCAGGTTGTTGACCACGCGCGGCAGCTCGGTGTGGTGCAGTTGCACGGTGGAGAGGTTCACGGCCATGCGCAGTTCGTTGAAACCCTGGTCATGCCACTCGCGCAACTGGCAGCAGGCCTGGTCCAGCACCCATTCGCCGATGGGGATGATGCTGCCGTTCTGCTCGGCCAGCGGGATGAACAGGTCCGGCGGCACGAAACCGTGTTGCGGGTGCTGCCAGCGCAGCAACGCCTCGACACCTACCACGCGGTGGTCGCGGTAATCCACCTGGGGTTGATAGACCAGGTGCAGTTCGTTGCGCTTCAGGGCTTCGCGCAGGTCCTTCTCCAGCTCGCGACGACGGCGCATCTCGCTGTCGACGCTGGCGATGTAGAACTGGTAGCGGTTGCGCGAGCGGCTCTTGGCCAGGGTCATGGTCTGTTCGGCTTTCTGCAGCAGCTTTTCGGTGCTGTCGCCGTCTTCCGGGAAAAGGGTGATGCCGATGGTGGCGCGCAGACGGACTTCATGCTGTTCCAGCTCGAAGGGAGCTTCCAGGTCGTCCAGCACGCTCTGGGCCAGCTCGGCGGCCTCGTAGGGCTGCTCGATATCTGCCTGGACCAGGGCGAACTGGTCGCCTCCCAGGCGTGCCAGGGCGCCCAGTCGGCCGCTGTGGCCACGCAGGCGATCAGCCAGGGCGATCAGCAGCTGGTCGCCGGTCTGGTAGCTGTACTGCTCGTTGATGCCCTTGAAGTCATCCAGGCCCACGCACAACACGGCGACTCGGCGCTGCAGACGGCTGGCGTCCTCGAGGATCTGGTCGAGCTGTTGCTGCAACTGCTGGCGATTGGGCAGGCCGGTGAGGAAGTCGTACTGGGCCATGCGCAGCAGGCTGTTCTCTGCCTCCCGGCGCAAGTGCGTATTGCGTTCGATGGAGGCCAGCAGCTCGTTGGCGGTATTGATCCATAGCCCCAGCTCGTTCTTCTCATTGCCCTTGAGCATGGGCAGCTTGTGCTCGCTGGGGCGGTCGGGGTTGATGTTGGTCAGGTGCTCGATGATCTTCGACAGCGGTTTGGTCAGCAGCCAGTGGTAGACGGAGTAGAGCACCAGGCCCATGGCCAGGGCGCGCAGTACACCGGAGACGAAGATGATCACCGAGCTGATGACGAAGTCCTCGCCGTAAGGCGCAGTGTCGAGGGTGATGGCCAGGTCGCCGTAATACTCGCTGTACGGACCACGCCCCACCAACTGTGTGGTGAAGTTCTGTTCCTTGCCGAGGATCGGGTCGGTGAGCCAGCGGGTCGGCAACTCGCTCAGTGGTCGGCTCTTTTCCGCCAGCATGGGTTCGTTGGGGTGGCCGATGCTGGCGAAGCGTACCGACTCGTGCTGAAACAGGCCTTCGATGACCTGCATGCCCATTTCGCGGTCCAGGCTGTAGACGGCCTGGGTCGATGGGTCGCGGAACATGCCAAGGATACGGTGGGCGTCGTTGGCCACCGCCTGGCGGGTCTTGTAGACGTCGAACACGATCTGCGCGCAGCTAAGCACCACGCCCACCACCAGTGCGGACAGCAGCACCACGCGGAGCAACTTCAGTGACAAGCTGTTTTTCAGATCCAGCTTCAAGTAGGAATTCCTTGTTCGATGCCGGTAGGTGCCGGACCGCTTGAGTATTGGCAAACACCGGGGAGCCGTCAAAGGGCCAGTACGCAAAAAGCGGAATAGGGGCCACGAATGAAAGGTTCGCGGGCTGATGCATCAAGCGAACACGCCCCTGTGTCGGTGTTGCATCGTCCGACTTGAATACTGCTCGACGAATGGATGGCACTGCACGGCTCGACATGCGCTGCCGTTCAGGTGGGCATGAACGAAAAGACCCGGCGCATGGCCGGGTCCTTTCAGGTGGTGCGGATGACTCAGGCGGCGAAGTTCTTGGCCACGAAGTCCCAGTTCACCAGGTTCCAGAACGCCTCGACGTACTTCGGACGCAGGTTGCGGTAGTCGATGTAGTAGGCGTGTTCCCAGACGTCGCAGGTCAGCAGCGGGGTGTCACCGCTGGTCAGCGGGCAGCCGGCGCCGATGGTGCTGGCCAGGGCCAGGGAACCGTCAGCCTTCTTCACCAGCCAGCCCCAGCCGGAACCGAAGGTGCCGACGGAGGTCTTGGTGAACTCTTCCTTGAACTTGTCGAAGGAACCGAAGGCAGCGTTGATGGCATCAGCCAGGGCGCCGGTGGGCTGGCCACCGCCGTTCGGGCTCAGGCAGTTCCAGTAGAAGGTGTGGTTCCACACCTGGGCGGCGTTGTTGAAGATGCCGCCCGAGGAGGTCTTGACGATCTCTTCCAGGCTCTTGCCTTCGAACTCGGTGCCCGGAACCAGGTTGTTCAGGTTCACGACATAGGTGTTGTGGTGCTTGTCGTGGTGGAATTCCAGGGTCTCGGCGGAAATGTGCGGCTCGAGAGCGTTCTTCTCGTACGGCAGCGGCGGCAATTCGAAAGCCATGTCTGTCTCCTTCATCAGGTCTGGATATGTGCGCAAGGCGCGGGGCCGTTCACGGGCGGCCGGTGAGCGGCTTTGAGTTCGTACTCTTTATATGCCGCGAAGGCCGGATCATAGCACCCGACCAGAGGCTTAACCACGCAGTATCCGTGTGGAATAGCCCCTCCGCGGCCCGTGCTGCTTGGACCGCCCATGCTCAGATCCCGTTCACCAGTTGTGCCG
Source organism: Pseudomonas sp. 1D4 (assembly GCF_001728925.1). Classification (NCBI taxonomy): domain Bacteria; kingdom Pseudomonadati; phylum Pseudomonadota; class Gammaproteobacteria; order Pseudomonadales; family Pseudomonadaceae; genus Pseudomonas; species Pseudomonas sp. 1D4. The sequence goes on along the minus strand of NZ_LXJQ01000002.1, from coordinate 61,069 downwards.
CCATGGCGAACATCATCACCGCCACGGTGAAGTCCAGCAGCCGCCAGGTGGTGGGGCGGGCCAGCCAGGGAGCGAGCCAGGCGGCGCCCAGGGCCAGGGCGAAGAACCAGATCAGCGAGGCGCTGGCCGCGCCCAGGGCATAGGCACCGGGCACCGGTTGCTGGGCGCCGAGGGAGCCGATCAGCAGCACCGTATCCAGGTAGACATGGGGGTTGAGCAGCGTCACCGCCAGCGCCGCCAGCAGCACCGCTTTGCGCGAGCGTGGCCCGGCGTCGGCCTGCATCGCCAGGGTGCCCGGGCTCAGCGCGCGGCGCAGTGCCTGGCTGCCGTACCAGGCGAGGAAAGCCACCCCGCCCCAGCGGGCGATGGCCAGCAGCATCGGGTTCTGCGCCAACACGCTGGCCAGGCCGAACACCCCGGCGCTCACCAGCAGCGCATCACACAGCACGCAGAGCGCCGCCACCGGCAGGTGATGCTCGCGGCGCAGGCTCTGGGCGAGGACGAAGGCGTTCTGCGCGCCGATGGCGATGATCAGCCCGGCGGCCACCAGCATGCCGTTGAAATAGCTCTGCCACATGCCTCAGCCCTCCACCGCGCTGGCGGCCAGCGCCCGCAGGATCGACACCGCGCACTCGGCGCGCTCGCGGGGCACGAACAGGTGGTCGTGGTGGTAGCCCGCCACCACATTGCAACTGATGTCCGCCTGGGCCAGTGCCGCCGCCACGGCGGCCGTCAGCCCCACCGCCGCCAGGGAGGAATGCACCTGCAGGGTGATCCAGGCGGCGACGTAGTTGTAGGGCAACCCCAGCGCATCGGCCTGTTCACGCGGGAGGATCAGGCTCAACCCCTCGGCTTCGCGGATGCTGGCCACGGGCGTGCAATCGGCCGGGGCGTCAGACACCAGGGTGCAGAAGACGTAGTCACTGTCGTCGAGACGGGGTTCCAGGCTGCGCAGCAGCACGGACAGGGCGGTTTCTCCGGCCACGGTCGGTTCCTTGAAGAGGGAAGGGAATGCTGGCGAGTCTGCCGAGGGCGGCTGTATAAGGAAAACGAATCCTGCTGATCTCGCATAAGGAAAATCGATATGTTCGACTACAAGCTCCTGGCCGCCCTCGCCGCCGTGGTGGAGCAGGGTGGTTTCGAGCGGGCCGCCCAGGTGCTGGGGCTGTCCCAGTCGGCAGTGTCCCAGCGGGTCAAGCTGCTGGAGGCGCGGGTCGGGCAGCCCGTGCTGGTGCGCGCCGCGCCACCGGCACCGACGGAGATCGGCACCCGCCTGCTCAACCATGTGCAGCAGGTGCGCCTGCTGGAACGCGACCTCCAGGCCCAGGTGCCGGCGCTGGACGAAGGCGGCCTGCCAGAGCGCCTGCGCATCGCCATCAACGCCGACAGCCTGGCCACCTGGTGGGCCCCGGCGGTGGCGGACTACTGCTCCAGCCACCGGGTGCTGATGGATCTGGTGGTGGAGGACCAGGAAGTCGGCCTCAAGCGCATGCGTGCCGGTGAAGTGGCCGGCTGCATCTGCGCCGCCGAGCGCCCGGTGGCCGGCGCCCGCAGCCTGGCCCTGGGCGCCATGCGCTACCGTGCCCTGGCCAGCCCGGGGTTCGTGGCCCGGCACTTCTCCCGGGGCGTCACGGCGGAGGCGCTGCTGAATGCGCCCTCCATCGTCTATGGCCCCGACGACCAATTGCAGCACCGCTACCTCGCCGCGCTGGGCATCCAGGGCGCCTTTCCCCACCACCTCTGCCCCTCGTCCGAGGGCTTCGTCCGCCTGACCCAGGCGGGCCTCGGCTGGGGCCTGGTGCCCGAGCACCAGGTGGAGGGCGAACTGGCCCGAGGAGAACTGGTGGAACTGATTTCCGAACGGCCCATCGATGTACCGCTCTACTGGCACCACTGGCGCCACGGTGGCGAGTTGCTGGCAAGCCTCACCGAGTACCTGGCCCGCGCCGGCGGGCGCTGGCTGGTGCGTGACTGACTCAACTGGCCGGCAGCGGGCGGGTGCTGGCTCACCGCCCCACGACGGCATGCCGGGGCGCTGCTAGAGTGCGCAACACACGACCTGTGGGGGACGGCAATGAAGATTCTGGTGACCGGAGCGAGTGGCTTCATCGGCGGGCGCTTCGCCCGCTTTGCCCTGGAACAGGGCCTGACGGTGCGGGTCACCGGCCGTCGGCCCGAGGCCGTGGAGCACCTGGTGCGGCGGGGCGCGGAGTTCGTCGCTGGCGACCTGGGGGACCCGCAACTGGCCCAGGCCTTGTGCCGGGATGTGGAGGCGGTGGTTCATTGCGCTGGCGCCGTCGGCGTCTGGGGGCGCTACGAGGACTTCCATCGGGCCAACGTCGAAGTCACCGAGAACCTGGTGGAAGCCTGCCTCAAGCAGCGGGTCAAGCGCCTGGTACACCTGTCTTCGCCGTCGATCTACTTCGATGGGCGCTCCCATGTCGGCATCACCGAGGAGCAAGTACCCAAGCGCTTCTCCGACCACTACGGCGCCACCAAGTACCTGGCCGAACAGAAGGTCTTCGCCGCCGAGGAGTTCGGCCTGGAGGTTATCGCCTTCCGCCCGCGCTTCGTCACCGGGGCTGGTGACACCAGCATCTTCCCGCGGCTGATCGCCATGCAGCGCAAGGGGCACCTGTCGATCATCGGCAACGGCCTGAACAAGGTCGACTTCACCAGCGTGCACAACCTCAACGACGTGCTGTTCAGTGGCCTGCTGGCCGCCGGGCCGGCGCTGGGCAAGGTCTACAACATCAGTAACGGCGAGCCGGTGCCGCTGTGGGACGTGGTCAACTACGTGCTGCGCCGCCTCGACCTGCCGCCGGTCACCCGGCACGTGCCTTTCGGCGTGGCCTACGCGGCGGCGACCCTCAACGAAACGGTCTGCCGGCTGTTGCCGGGGCGCCCCGAGCCCTCGCTGTTCCGCCTGGGCGTGGCCGTGATGGCGCGGGACTTCAGCCTCGACATCAGTCGTGCCCGGCACTACCTGGAGTACGACCCCCAGGTCAGCCTGTGGACGGCCCTCGACGAGTTCTGCACCTGGTGGAAGGCGCAGCAGGGCGCCTGATTCAGCCGCGCAGCGGGCCGGCGTACTGGGTGTACTTGCGCACCAGTTCCTCTTCGGACAGCACCTTCGGCACGCGCACGCCGGTCAGTTCGCTGAGGCGCTCCCCCAGGCTGATCACCGCCTCGCGTCGGGACTCGGCACAGGCCTTGAGCATCTGCTGGATGGCATCGGGTTGGCTGAGGCGGATGTCCAGGGCCTGCTCCTCGCGAATCTGGCGACGAAGGCACTGCATGCAATCCAAGACGGCTTTGGTCAGTTCCACGCGTATTCCCCCCAAGGTGTGAAGAGAGCTCCGGCCTGTCGTCCTGCCCGGACGGAGCGCGTCGGACCCGTTCAGCGGTGGCTCCGTCCGGCGCGGCATCGGCCGCATGTGGAGCGCCCCCGGACGCCCCGCAACGACCAAAGCAAGCCGCGTACCAGTTCACAATCCCAGGAACCATGGGCCCTGCAGCCGGTCCATCAGCCAGGATGCGCACCGACGAAGGGCACCCGCACCAGCATGGCGCGGCGCTGATGCCAGCCAAGCGAACCGGTATACTGGCGCCCCTCGGCCCTGGGGCCGACCCCGATTTCTTGCTCCTCCTGCCGAAGGTCAATCATGCGTAACGATGCTCTCGATGAACTGGACGATGTCCCCAGCCTGTCAACCGACGCGCAGGACCGCGACGAGTTCGGCCACCACCCACGCCGTGTCGCCTCCACGCCGGCCCGGGGTGGTCGCGCGGGGTACGAGCCCGAAACGCGTGGTGGCGCCAGCACCGGCCCGCTGTGGGCCCTGCTGGGTGCCACCGTCATCGCCTTCTGCGGCCTCGGCTGGTGGAGCTTCCAGCAGATCTCGATGATGGAGCAGCAACTGGTCGCCACCCAGGAAAGCTTCGCCCGCATCAGTGAAGAGGCTGCCGGCCGCATCAAGGACATCAGCGGCAAGGTGGTCGCCACCGAGTCCACCGTCACCAGCGGCAGCGAGTCCATCAAGCTGGACATCCGCCAACTGCAATCCCGCCTGGCCGAAGTAGCCAAGCAGCAGCAGGCCCTGAGCGCCCAACTGGGCAGCCAGGACAAGCGCGTCGAGCAGCTTTCCGGCGACTTCAAGACCCAGAGCGGTTCCGCCGGCCAACTGGACAGCCGCCTGCAGAGCCTGGCCGAAGAGCAGGCCCGCCTGAAGGCCGCTCAGGGCGACGCCGCCAAGCTGGAGGAGCGCATCAAGGCACTGGCCGGCGAAGTGGAGGTCCTGAAGAAGCAGGGCAACCCCAGCCAGGCCATCAAGAGCCTCGAACAGGACCTGCTGGTCCTGCGCAGCCAACTGGACAGCCGCCCGGCCCAGGCCCCGGCAGTTGCCGGCGGTACCAACCAGGCCGAGTTCGACGCCTTCCGCGCGCAGATGACCCGCAACATCAGCACCCTGCAGAGCCAGGTGCAGAACCTGCAGCAGCAGATCAACGCGCGCTGATCCGTCGCCGCAGCGAATGAGCCCCGCACCGCAAGGACCGGGGCTTTTTCATGCCCGGGCTGAGCAGGATGGAGGGTGGGTAACGCTCTTTTAATCCACCCTCGTGGACAGGCCCAGCGCCGCTGCTGGAGGTGCCACCTGCGAGGCTTTGTGGGTGGGCTGAAGCGGAACGCCGCCCGGCCCACCCTACGGGGGACCTGTAGGGGCGAATTCATTCGCCCGCACGTGCCTACCGCCACGAAAAAGCCCCGACCTTGCGGGCCGGGGCTTCGTTCACTGCAGCGTTGCCGCTTACAGGCGCGGGTAGTCGATGTAGCCGACCGGGCCCTTGCCGTAGAAGGTTTCCGGGTGCGGCTCGTTCCAGGGCGCGTCCTGCTCCAGGCGGGCCGGCAGGTCCGGGTTGGCGATGAAGGGGATGCCCCAGGCCACGGCGTCGGCCTTGCCTTCGGCGATCCAGGCGTTGGCCTGGTCCTTGGTGAAGCGCTCGTTGGCGATGAACACGCCGCCGAAGGCGTCCTTCAGTTGCGGGGCCAGGCTGTCGTCGGCTTCCTTCTCGCGGGCGCAGATGAAGGCGATGCCGCGCTTGCCCAGTTCACGGGCCACGTAGCCGAAGGTCTCGGCGCGGTTGGAGTCGCCCATGTCGTGGGCGTCGGCACGCGGTGCCAGGTGCACGCCGACACGGCCGGCGCCCCAGACCTTGATCAGCGCGTCGGTGATCTCCAGCAGCAGGCGCGCGCGGTTCTCCAGTGAGCCGCCGTAGCGGTCGGTGCGGGTGTTGGTGCTGTCCTGCAGGAACTGGTCCACCAGGTAACCGTTGGCGGCGTGCAGCTCGACACCGTCGAAGCCGGCAGCCAGGGCATTCTCCGCGCCGAGGCGGTAGGCCTCGATGACGTCGGCGATTTCCTCGGTCTCCAGCGCGCGGGGCACCGGGTAGTCACGCAGCGGACGCAGCAGGCTGACGTGACCCTTGGCGGCGATGGCGCTGGGGGCCACCGGGGCTTCGCCGTCCAGGTAGCTCGGGTCGGAGATACGGCCCACGTGCCACAGTTGCAGGACGATCTTGCCGCCGTTGGCGTGCACGGCCTTGGTCACGTTGCTCCAGCCCTTGACCTGGTCGTCGTTCCAGATGCCGGGGGTGTCGGGGTAGCCGACGCCCATCGGGGTCACGGCGGTGGCCTCGCTGATGATCAGGCCGGCGGACGCGCGCTGGCTGTAGTACTCGGCCATCAGCGCGTTGGGTACGCGGCCTTCGTCGGCGCGGCAGCGGGTCAGGGGGGCCATGATGATGCGGTTGGCCAGTTCCAGGTCGCCCACTTTGATCGGATCGAACAATGTTGCCATTTTGAACACCTCGTCTTAGTCGAGAGCGGTTTCCAGCTCGGGTTTGCGTTGGCTGAAGGTCAACAGGGTGGCGACCAGCGCCAGGATGGCGAGTACGGCTGCGGCGAGCGGCACACGGGTCAGACCCAGGCCCTGCTCGATCACCACGCCACCGACCCAGGCGCCCAGGGCGTTGCCCACGTTGAAGGCGCCGATGTTGAGGGTGGAGACCAGGTTCGGCGCACCGGCGCCGAACGCCACCACGTTCACCTGCAGGGCCGGCACGGCCGCGAAGGCGGCGGTGGCCCAGAGGAACAGGGTGATCTCCATGGGAATCAGGTACGGGCTGGCCAGGTGCACCACGGTGGAGGTGACGGCCAGGGCGATGAACACGCCCATCAGCGTCTGCGCCAGCTTCCAGTCGGCCAGGCGGCCGCCGATGAAGTTGCCCAGGGTCAGGCCCAGGCCGATCAGCAGCAGCGTGCCGGTCACGCCGCGTGGCGACACCCCGGTGATCTCGCCCAGCAGCGGCGCCACGTAGGTGAAGATGCAGAACACCGCCGCCGAGAACAGCACCGTGGTCGACAGCGCCAGCCACAGCCCGGCCCCGCGCAGGGCGGCCAGCTCAGCACGCATGTCGGCGGCCTCTTCGTCATCCTGGCGCGGCAGCACGCGCCACAGCCCGATGAAGGCCGCCACGCCGATCAGCGTCACCGCCCAGAAGGTCGAGCGCCAACCCGCCACCTGGCCCAGCGCGGTGCCCAGGGGCACGCCCAGCACGTTGGCCAGGGTCAGCCCGGTGAACATCAGCGCCACCGCCGACGCCTTGCGGTTCGGCGGCACCAGGCTGGCGGCCACCACCGAGCCGATGCCGAAGAAGGCCCCGTGGCAGAGCGCCGTCACCACCCGCGCCAGCATCAGCAGGTCGTAGTTCAGTGCCGTGGCACACAGCAGGTTGCCGAGGATGAAGATTGCCATCAGCGCCAGCAGCGCCGCCTTGCGGGGAAAGCGCGCCGTGGCCATGGCCATGAAGGGCGCACCGACCGCCACGCCCAGGGCGTAGCCGGTCACCAGCCAGCCGGCGACGGGAATGCTCACGGACAGGTCCGTGGCGACATCGGGCAGCAGGCCCATGATTACGAATTCGGTGGTGCCGATGGCGAACGCGGACAACGCCAGGACGAGAAGCGCGGTTGGCATGGGCCAGCTCCTGAATGAATGAGGGCAGGTGGCAAAGGGGCCGAGGTGAGCCCGCCGGGCGGGACTCTTGATCGGGTGCTGCGGTCAGAGTTCGGTGCTCATCCGCTGCAGGAACGCCTCGATCACGGCCTCGTTGCGCTTGAAGAAGTTCCACTGGCCGATGCGTCGGCTGGTCACCAGGCCAGCCTTCTGCAACGTGGTCAGGTGGGCCGATACGGTGGACTGGGAGAGCCCGGTGCGCTGGTCGAACTTGCCGGCGCACACGCCGATCTCGAACGGGTGGTCCTGCTCGACGAAGTAGCGCTCCGGCTCCTTCAGCCACAGCAGCATGTCGCGCCGTACCGGGTGGGCGAGGGCCTTGAGGATCTCGCCCAGGTCGATGTCGAGGCTGTCGGGGGTGTCGGTCATCGCCGTCTCCACCAGTCATATCGGAATGGAGCGAACTATATATCGGGCAAAAACGATACGGGATCGTTTCCCGCGATAGTCATCATCAGCCCGGCTGATGGACGCGCGTCGACGCAACGGGCTTTTTCAACAGCCTGCTAAGCTGGCGCGATGAATTACCTCGCCCACCTCCACCTCGGCGGCTCCACGCCCCACCAACTGCTCGGTAGCCTCTACGGCGACTTCGTCAAGGGACCGCTGGATGGCCGTTGGCCCCAGGCCATCGAGGCCGGCATCCGCCTGCACCGGCGCATCGACCTGTTCACCGACACCCACCCGCAGGTCCGGGATGCACGCGCCTTGTTCCCGGCGGCCCGGCGGCGGGTGTCCGGCATCCTGCTGGACCTGTTCTTCGACCACTGCCTGGCCCGCGACTGGGCCGACTACGCCGAGGTGCCGCTGCCCGCCTTCACCGGGCAGGTCTACCGGGTGCTGGCCGACCAGGCGGCGCTGCCCGGTGCCCTGGCCCGCATCGCCCCGCGCATGGCCGAGCAGGACTGGCTCGGCAGCTACCGCGACTTCGACACCCTGGCCGCCGTGGTGGGCGGCATGAGCCGCCGCCTGTCCCGCCCCGAGCTGCTGGCCGGCGGGTTCGACGAACTGGCTGAGCGCTACCAGCCCCTCAGCGAACGCTTCCGGTGCTTCTACCCCGAGCTGCAACGCTTTGCCGCCCAGGCCGGCATGGCTTGACCTGCATCAAGCCCCGGCAGCGGATCGGGGCGTGCAATGCGTGGGCCCCGGACCACCCCGGTCCGACCTGACGAGAACAGTGGAGGTGCTCCGATGAAAGCGCTGCTCCTGGCGACCGACCTGTCCAACCGCTCCGAACGTGCCCTGCGCCGTGCCGCCCAACTGGTGCGGCAGTTCCGCTGCCCCTGGACGGTGCTGCATGTGGTGGATGCCGATCAGCCCCAGGCCCTGGCCAGCGCCTGGAGCGCCCAGGTCCACGAGGCCCTGGCCTCGCACCTGAGTGAGATCGCCGAACTGGCGGGCGCCGCCCCCACGCTGCGCATCGAAGTGGGCGACCCGGCCGAGCGCATCGTCGACTTCGCGCGCAGCCAGGGCTTCGATCTGCTGGTGATGGGCTGCCACCGGCGCAACGCCCTGCGCGACGTGTTCGTCGGCACCACCCTGGAGCGCGTGCTGCGCACCGGGGACACGCCGGTGCTGGTGGTCAACCGCGAGACCGAAGGGCACTACCACGACATCCTCATCGGTCTCGACCTCTCGCCGTGTTCGGCCCGCGCCGCCCAGGCCGCCTGCGAACTGGGGCTGCTGGAACTGGCCCGCAGCCGCGCGCTCTACGCCTTCGAGCCCTTCGCCCGGCTCACCCTGCTGGGTGCCGGGCTGTCCGACAGCGCCCTGGAGGAGCATGAGCAACGCGAGGCCGTGGCCGCCCGTTCGGCCCTGGCGCAGTTCCTTGGCGAGCAAGGGCTGCTGGGCGTGTTCAGCCAGCATTCGGCAGAGGAGGGGTTGCCCATCACCGTGCTGCGCCGCGCACTGCAGCAGGCCGAACCGGACCTGCTGGTGCTGGGCACGCGGGGCATGGGCGGGATCAAGCGGGCATTGATCGGCAGCGTGGCGGACGCTGCCCTGCGGGAATTCGATTGCGACATGCTGGTGGTGCCGCCCGCCCGCTGAGGTGGCGGATCAGGCCGCCAGCTCGTCGGATGGGGCGTCACCGAACAGCGCCACCTGCACCGCCTGCTGGGCCTCGCGGGCCAGAGCGTTGCGGTGGCGACCGCTACTGGGGATGGGCGTCAGCAGGCGGATCTCCACCTCGCTGCACGGGCTGCGCAGCAGGCGCACCAGGTGAGACACCAGATCATCCTCGCCAATGAACGGCGCCACGCTGTCCCGCTCACCATCGCGCAGGTAGCGGATCGCCACCGGCTGCACCGCCACCCCGGTCTCGCAGGCGCTGGTCAGCAGGCGGCCATGGAAGGTGCGCACCAGACTGCCGTCGGTGGTGGTGCCTTCCGGGAAGATCACCAGGTTGCGGCCCAGCCCCAGGTGCCGGCCCAGTTGCTGCCCCACCAGGTTGCTCTCCCCCGAACCCCGGCGGATGAACAGCGTCCCGGCCTTGTGCGCCAGCCAGCCGGCCACCGGCCAGGCGCGCACCTCCGCCTTGGACAGGAAGGACAGCGGCGCGAGCATGCCCAGCAGCGGGATGTCGGTCCACGACACATGGTTGCTGACCCACAGCATCGGTACCGTCGGCACCTCGCCTTCCACCCGCACCCGGAAGGGCAGGGCGCCGGCCAGGCGCGCCAGGAACCAGCGGGTCAGGCGCTGCCGGCGCGGCATCAGGTCCCGTCCCCGGGCCAGCCGTTCCAGCACCACCACCCCGCTCGCCAGCAGCAGGCCGAGGCCGATCACTGCCAGCAGGCGGATGACCCGCAGGTAGAACCGCAGCCCGGCCATGGCCTCAGACTGCCGCCTTGAAGTGGCGGGCGTAGCGCGGACACAGCTCGTCGCGCTTGAGCAGGATGAACACGTCGGCGACCTGGAAGTCCGGGTCCCAGCACGGCTCGCCACAGATCTTCGCCCCCAGGCGCATGTAGGCCTTCAGCAGCGGCGGCATCTCCGCGATCACGTTGCCCGGCAGCTCCAGCGCCGGCAGCGGGGTGCGCGGCTCGGCGCGCAGGTGTTCGGTGCACAGGTAGCGTTCGCGCAGGCGCTGCATGATCGCCTGGGCCTGGATGCCGCCGTCCTGCATGGGGATGCTGGCGCAGCCCATGAGGTAGCGGTAACCGCCCTCGTTGAGCACCTCTGCCAGCTCGCTCCAGAGCACCGCGATGGTGCCGCCGTTGCGGTAGGCCGCATCGACGCAGGTGCGGCCGATCTCCAGCACCGGGCCTTGCAGCTCGCCCAGGCCCTCGAGGCGGAACTCCTCCTCGCTGTAGAAACGGCCGATGTCGTGGGCGGCCTGGTGGTCCAGCAGGCGGGTGGTGGCCACCAGCGCACCGCTGTCCAGGTCGCGCACCCCGATGTGTTGGCAGTGCGGGTCGAAGTCATCCATGTCGAGGCCGAATTCGGCGCCCTTGAGCTTGGCGTCGAACTCCGCGCTGAACACCCGGTAGCGCAGTGCCTGGGCTTCACGCAGGGCAGCGACCCCACTGAGGCGTTCGGCCTGCAGGCGGCGCGGGCTCTTGTCGCCGCGTGCGGCGTTGTCGCGGGTGATAGCGATCTGGGTCATGAGTAAGCCTCCATTTGGGCCGGCTAGATCCCGGTTGCAGCCGGACGATCTTGTTGTGCAAGCTCAGGCTAGGCAGACCCGGTGTCACCTCCGTGACGTTTCCGTGATGCTTGAATGACAGCCCCCAAGGAGACCGCCCATGACCTGGCAACGCCTGCTCGAGACCCGTGACCGCCTGCCCGCACAGCCCCTCGAAGAGTGGTACGGCAGCCTGCTGGAGCGCCTGGGCGAGGCCACACCCTTTGAACTTGCCGTCCTCGGCGGGCGCCTCGCCGCCACCCCGGGGCTGGCCTTTCTCGCGGGCTACCAGGGTGCATTGCGCCTGCTCTGGCCCTCCGCCCCGCGCAGCCTCGGCGCGCTCTGCGTGACCGAAGCGCGCAGTGTGCGCCCGGCGGACATGCAGGTCCGCCTCGACGGGCTCAGCCTCAATGGCCGCAAGGACTTCGTCACCGCCGCCGACGCTGCCGACTGGCTGCTGGTGGCCGCCCGCGAGGAAGCCGACGGCGAGGCCCCGCGCCTGGCCCTCACCGTGGTGCGCAACGGCGCCCCCGGCGTGCGCATCGAACCCCTGCCGGCGCTGCCGCTGATGCCCGACATCCCCCACGCCCGCCTGCACCTGGACGGCGCCCACTGCGAGCGCCTCGCCGGGGATGGCTGGGATGCCTACGTCAAACCCTTCCGCAGCCTGGAAGACCTCCACGTCCTCGCCGCCCTCAGCGCCTGGCTGCTGGGTGTCGGCCAGGACAGCGGCTGGCCGCCGGCCCTGCGCATGCGCCTGCTGGGGTTGTTGTCCGGCACGGCCGAAGTGGCCCGGCTGTGTGCCACCAGCCCGGTGATGCACGTCATGCTGGCCGGCCTTTTCGCCGAGTTCGACGGCCTGCGCAGTGAGCTGGACGCCGCCTTCGCCAGCGGCCCCGCGCAGTGGGCAACGCTCTGGACGCGCGACCAGGGCCTGCTGGCCATCGCCGGTGCCGCGCGCGCCACGCGCTTGGTCAAGGCGCGGGAGGCGCTGGGGTGGGTGGATTGAGACGCAGCCCGCCACCCTGCGACCTTTGCGCCCCCGACGAAGGGGGCGCTTGACGCAGATCAGTACGCCCGGACCAGGGGCTCCGCATGCTGTGCGCCGCAACCGAATCCGAGGTGTCCATGCGCCGTGAACCCATCGTGCTGTTCGACAACGGCACCCACCAATGCATGCTGTTCGACGATCTGGTCAGTGGGGACGGCATCCAGTCCAACCAGTTCCTGATCACCGACCATGACCAGTACCTGCTGCTCGATCCGGGCGGCGACCTGACCTACACCCCGCTGTCGCTGGAGCTGTCCAAGCACATCCCGGTGCAGGACCTGACCTACATCTTCGCCTCCCACCAGGACCCGGACATCATCGCGTCCCTGGACAAGTGGCTGCTGCACACCCGCGCCAAGGTGGTCTGCTCCAAGCTCTGGGCGCGCTTCCTGCCGCACCTGACCGCCAACTACCTGGCCATCAGCCACGGCATCTCCACCTACGACCGCATCATCGCGCTGCCCGACCGTGGCCAGTCGATCCCGCTCGGCCGTTGCAACCTCAAGGCGGTGCCCGCGCACTTCCTGCACTCGGTGGGCAACTTCCAGTTGTATGACCCGGTGAGCAAGATCCTCTTCTCCGGCGACATGGGCGCATCCATGACCGAAGACGCCTCCCCGGTGCGCGACTTCATCAATCACGTACCGGAGATGGAGGGCTTCCACCGGCGCTACATGGCCGGCAACAAGGCCTGCCGCCTGTGGGCCGCGATGGTCCGTGGCATGGACCTGGAGATGATCGTGCCGCAGCACGGCCGTCCCTTCGTCGGCAAGGAGATGATCAGCGCCTTCCTCTACTGGATCGAGAACCTCGACTGCGGCCTCGACCTGATGGGCCCCGAGGACTATCAGTTGCCTCGCTGATGGCCGAGGCGAACGCGCAGGCAACAGGCCCGCGTTCGCCAGGTGCGCACACGGAAACCACCTGGTTTCTTGCGGAATCGCTCCACGCCTTCGCACCGTAATGAAGTTGTCTGGAATGGCCACCTTTCGCGGCGCGCCCGGCGCTTTGGGCTGTCATCAGCCCGTGCTAGGGTCGGCCTCTTCCTACAACAAGAGGCCTCCCGATGCCCCTGCTCAGAGCCCTGTACCTGGCCCTCGGCCTTGTCGCTGCGCTACCCGCCCAGGCGGAGCGCTGGCCCGATCCCGACTGGACGACCACCCCCGCTGCCAGCAGCCCCGCCCTCGACGGCTTCGAGCGCTACGCCTTTCCCGCCCGTGACGATGCCCAGCGCCAGGGCGTGCGCAGCGACGCGGTGGTGGTGATCCGTGATGGCGAGCTGGTCTACGAACGCTATGCCGGCCCCACCCAGCCGCAGACGCCGCACCTCACCTGGTCGGTGAGCAAGAGCCTGCTGGCCGCCACCCTCGGCGTGGCCTTTGGCGAGGGGCGCTTCAAGCTGGATGACCCGGTCGCCCGCCACTACCCCGCCTTCGCCAGCCACCCCGGCGTGCAGGTGCAGCACCTGTTGCACTGGGCCTCCGGCCTGGCCTGGCAGGAGGACTACGAATACGCCCCGCTCAAGTCCTCCGTGGTGGCCATGCTCTACACCCGAGGGCGCGGCGACATGGCCGCCTTCGCCGCCGAACACCCGCTGGACGCCGTGCCCGGCAAGCGTTTCCGCTACTCCAGCGGCGACAGCAACGTCCTCTCCGCCGCCCTGCGCGGCATGGTGGGCGAGGCCGCCTACCCGAGTTACCCCTGGACCGCACTGTTCGAGCCCCTCGGCATCCGCTCCGCCGTGTGGGAGCGGGACGCCGCCGGCACCTTCGTCGGCTCCTCCTACGCCTACCTCAGCGCCCGTGACCTGGCCCGCGTCGGCCTGCTCATGCAGCGCAACGGTCGCTGGGGCGAGCGGCAACTGCTGCCCGCCGAGTGGGTGGCCTTCAACCGCACGCCCTTCGCCGACTACCGGCCGGACCCGAAACAGCCCGGCGAAGCCGTCCCCGGCGGCCACTGGTGGCTCAACCGCGTGGTGGAAGGCGCGCCGAAGCCCTGGCCGCACGCCCCGGAAGACGCCTTCGCCGCCCTCGGCCACTGGGGTCAGGCGCTTTACGTGCTGCCCTCCGAGAAGCTGGTGATCGTGCGCTACGCCGATGACCGCGACGGCACCTACCAGCACGACCGCTTCCTGGAGCTGGCCCTGGCCGCCTTCGCCTCGGAGGTGAAGCCATGATCCGCCGTCGTCCCGTGCTCAGCGTCCTCGCTATGCTGCTGCTCCTGCTCGCCGGGCTGGCCTGGCACAACCGCGTTCACCTGCAGGCCTTCCCCGGCATCATCAGCGCCTACACCGCCAAGGAGTACTGCTCCTGCCGCTACGTGATGCACAACCCGGCGGACTACTGCCAGGGCTACGTGAAGCAGTACGTGCCCATCAGCGGCTTCCTCGACGATGCCGCCGGCAAGCGCGTGACCGCCCGTGGCCTGGGGCGCAGCAACACCGCCGCCTGGCTCGGCGAGCGCCAGGGCTGCCAGTTGCTGGCGGAGCCCGACCCGCTGCCCTGAGGCCGCGCGCTCGGGTTCCACCCTGTGGAACCACCTTCGATTGTTCTCCTCCGCCCCGCGCGGTTAGCTGGAGACCGACCGCCCCGGGCGGTCTCCACCGGACGAGGAGAACAACAACAATGACCCGCTTCGCTCCCATTCAGGCCTGGCTCGACGACATCGCCGACGAGCTGCGTGCCTTGCGACACGACATCCACGCCCACCCCGAACTCGGCTTCGAGGAGCACCGCACCGCCGAACTGGTGGCGCGCCTGCTGCGCGGCTGGGGCTACGAGGTGCACACCGGCATCGGTCGCACCGGCGTGGTCGGTGTGCTGCGCCGTGGCCGGGGTACGGCGCGGCTCGGCCTGCGGGCCGACATGGATGCGCTGCCCATCCACGAGGCCGGCGCGGCTGCCCATAGCAGCCGTCACCCCGGCTGCATGCACGCCTGCGGGCACGACGGCCACACCGTGATGCTGCTGGGCGCCGCCCGCTACCTGGCCCAGGCCGGGCGCTTCGACGGCACCCTCAACCTGATCTTCCAGCCCGCCGAGGAAGGGCAGGGCGGCGCCCTGGCCATGCTGGAGGACGGCCTGCTGGAGCGCTTCCCCTGTGATGCGCTGTTCGGCATGCACAACATGCCGGGCCTGCCGGCCGGACAACTGGCCTTTCGCGCCGGGCCGGTGATGGCCTCTCAGGACCTGCTGGAGGTCACCCTCGAAGGCGTCGGCGGCCACGGCTCCATGCCGCACCTGTGCGTCGACCCGTTGGTGGCCGGTGCCGACATCGTCATGGCGCTGCAGACGGTGGTGGCCCGCCACATCGATGCGCAGCAGGCGGCGGTGGTCAGCGTCGGCGCCTTCCAGGCCGGCGAAGCGGCCAACGTCATCCCGCAGACGGCACGCCTGCGCCTGAGCCTGCGTGCGCTTGACCCGGCGGTGCGCGAGCGCCAGCTTCAGCGGGTGATGGCGATCATCCGCGGCCACGCCGCCAGCCACGGCTGCCAGGTGCAGATCGAGCACCGCCCGGCCTACCCGGTCACCGTCAACCACCCGGCCGAGACCGCCTTCGCCCGCCGTGTCGCCCTCGACCTGGCCGGCGCCGATGCCGTGCAGGATGCGCCCACCCTCATGGGCAGCGAGGACTTCGGCTGGATGCTGCAGCGCTGCCCCGGCAGCTACCTGATGATCGGCAACGGCGACGGGCCGATGGTCCACAACCCCGCCTACGACTTCAACGACGCCATCCTCCCGAGGGGCGCCGCCTACTGGGCCGCCCTGGCTGAATCCTGGCTACAGGTGACGCCCGTGCGCCTCGCCGAACCCGTCGCCCACGCCTGACCCGGAGACCGCCATGAAACCATCCGCCAGCGGCGCCTCGCGCGGCCGCCAGGTGACGGCTGCCGTCATCGGAAACGCACTGGAGTGGTACGACTTCATCGTCTACGGCTTCCTTTCCAGCATCATCGCCCGGCTGTTCTTCCCCTCGGACGACGAGTACGCCTCGCTGCTGATGGCCCTGGCCACCTTCGGCGTCGGCTTCTTCATGCGCCCGGTGGGCGGCATCCTCCTGGGCCTCTACGCCGACCGCCGGGGACGCAAGGCGGCCATGCAACTGATCATCCTGCTGATGACCGTCTCCATCGCCATGATCGCCCTGGCCCCCGACTACGCCGCCATCGGCCTCGGCGCGCCGCTGCTGATCGTGGTGGCGCGGATGCTCCAGGGCTTCGCCACCGGCGGCGAGTACGGCAGCGCCACGGCCTTCCTGGTGGAGAGTGCCCCGGCCCATCGGCGCGGGCTGTATGGCGCCTGGCAACTGTTCGGCCAGTGCCTGGCGGTGTTCGCCGGCTCCGGCATGGGCGCCCTGGTCACCCACGGGCTCTCGCCCGAAGCGCTGGATGCCTGGGGGTGGCGGGTGCCCTTCCTGGTGGGCCTGCTGATCGGCCCGGTGGGGCTGTGGATGCGCCGGCACATGGCCGAGACCGAAGCCTTCCTGGAGGCCCGCGATACCCAGCGCGGCGAGCCCGTCGGCTTCGGCCGCATGTTGCGGGAGAACGGCCGGGCCGTGCTGGTCACCCTCGGCTGCACCATCAGCGGCACCGTGGCTTTCTACGTGGTGCTGGTGAACATGCCCACTTTCGCCCACAAGCAACTGGGGCTGCCGCTGGACCAGGTGTTCATGGTGCAGATGGCCGCCGTGGCCTGGATGACCCTGGTGATCCCCCTGGCGGGGCACCTGTCCGACCAGGTCGGGCGGCGCCCGGTGCTGCTGGTGGGCACCTTCGCCTTCCTGGTGATGGTCTACCCGCTGTTCAGTTGGGTCGCAGCTGCGCCCGGCCTCGGCCGCCTGCTGGTGATGCAGTTGCTGCTGTGCAGCGCCATCGGCAGCATCTACGGCCCCGGGCCCACCGCCAGCGCCGAGCAGTTCCCGGCGGCGGTGCGCTCCACCGGGCTGGCGCTGTCGAACAACCTGGGGGTGATGCTGTTCGGCGGGTTCGCCCCCTTCATCGTCACCTGGCTCACCCAGTCCACTGGTGACCCGGTGGCGCCGGCCTACTACGTGATCTTTGCCGCCAGCATCGGACTGGTCGCCAACTGGCACCTGCGCGAAGGCGCCCCCGCCGCCCTGGCGCGCCGTGCCCGCCGACGCTCCCTGTCCCAGCCCACCCGGAGCCTCGCCGAATGAGCCTGACCCGAACCCCCTCACCCGCCCGCTCCCTGCGCGAGCAGATCGTCGCCCTGGACGCCCTGCCGCTGTCCGAGGCCATCCGCACCCGCCAGGTGGCCTGCCGCGAGGTGATGCAGGCCTACCTGGAGCACATCCACGCCCTCAACCCGGTGGTCAACGCCCTGGTGGACCTGCAGCCCGAGGAGCGCCTGCTGGCCGAGGCGGAGCAGCGCGACCGGCAACTGGCCAATGGGCAATGGCTCGGCTGGATGCACGGTATGCCCCAGGCGCCGAAGGACCTGGCCGCCACCGCCGGCCTGCGCACCAGCCTCGGCTCGCCGCTGTTCGCCGACCAGGTGACCCGCCACGACGCCCACGTGGTGGCCCGCGCCCGGGCGGCCGGGGCGCTGTTCATCGGGCGCAGCAACACCCCCGAGTTCGGCCTCGGCTCGCACACCTACAACCCGGTGCACGGCATCACCGGCAACGCCTACGACCCCAGCCGCAGCGCCGGCGGCAGCAGTGGCGGGGCGGCGGTGGCGCTGGCCCTGCGGCTGCTGCCGGTGGCCGATGGCAGCGACATGATGGGCTCGCTGCGCAACCCGGCGGCCTTCAACAACGTCTACGGGTTGCGCCCGTCCTTGGGGCGGGTGCCCTTCGGCCCGACACCGGAGCTGTTCGTCCAGCAACTGGCCACCGAAGGCCCGATGGGCCGCCGCGTGGCCGATGTCGCCGCGCTGCTGCGCACCCAGGCCGGACCGGCAGCGGGCGTGCCTCTGGCGCAGTTGTCCGGCGATGACCTGGAAGGCCCGCTGGAGCGGGACTTCACAGGCACCCGCATCGGCTGGCTCGGCGACCTGGGCGGGCACCTGCCCATGGAGGCGGGCCTGCTGGCGCTGTGCGAGGCCGGGCTGGCGGACTTCCGCGCCCTGGGCTGCGAGGTGGAGCCGGTGGTGCCGGACTACGACCCGGAACGGCTCTGGCGCTGCTGGTGCGTACACCGCCACTGGCTGGTGGCCGGCAGCCTGGGGCCGCTGTACGCCGACCCGGCGCGGCGCGCGCGGCTCAAGCCGGAAGCCTGCTGGGAGGTGGAGGGCGGGCTGGGCCTCAGTGCCGAGGCGGTGCACCAGGCTTCGGTGGACCGCAGTGACTGGTACCGCGTGGTGACGGCGCTGTTCGAGCGTTACGACTACCTGCTGCTGCCCTGCGCCCAGGTGTTCCCTTTCGACTCGGCGCAGCCCTGGCCCACCGAGGTGGCCGGCCGCGCCATGGACAGCTACCACCGCTGGATGGAGGTGGTGATCGGCGTGAGCCTCGCGGGCCTGCCGGCCATGAGCGTGCCGGTGGGCTTCGGCGAGGCCGGGCTGCCCATGGGCGTGCAACTGATCGGCCCGGCGCGCGCCGACCTGGCGGTGCTGCAACTGGCCCATGCCCACGAGCAGCAGACCCGCTGGGTGGCGCGGCGCCCGCCTGCGTTGCTGGGCTGGCCATCCGCGAACTGAGCGATCACGGGCCTGGCCAAGGCCCGTATCTTGCTGGCGCCTGTCATCGCCATGGGGGAGGGGAGGCGGGTATGCACACTCGAGAAGAAAGCGGCACGGTGCGTTCGGTGGAGCGCGCCCTGGGCATCCTCGAACTGCTGGGCGCCCACGACGCCCTGGGGTTGGAGGAGCTGCACTACCTCACCGGCCTGCCCAAGGCCACGGTGTCGCGCCTGTTGCACACCCTGCAGGAGCAGGGCTGGCTGTACCGGGGCCTGTGTGACCGGCGCTACCGGCTCACCGCCGAGCGCCTGTTCGGCGACCCGCAACAGCGCTTCCTCCGGCAACTGGTGGAGCGGGCCTCGCCGCTGCTCTGCGAGCTGGCCGAGCGCACCGGCCTGGTGGCGGACCTGTCGTTCTTCGACGGCGACGACCTGCTGGTGGTGGAAAGCGCCGTGCCCCAGGTGCTGCGTCGGCGCTACCCGAACAACCGCCTGGTGGTGGGGCTCAAGGCCAGCCTGCACCAGTCGGCCATGGGCAAGGCCTGCGTCGCCGCCCTGGAGCCCACCGACCTGGAGCGCCTGGCCGTGCGCCATGGCCTGCCCGGCGAGGCGCTGCAGCGGGTCCATGAACAGGCCCACCGCCAGGGTTATGGCGAGCGCACCGAGGGTAGCTGGGAATATGCCGTGCGCCTGCCCTTCCTGATCCGTGCCGTGGCCCTGCCGGTGCGGCGCCAGGGGCGGGTGGTGGGCAGCGTCGCCCTGCACTGGCCCCGCGACCAGGACAGCGTCGAGCGGGTCAGCGGCCAGCACCTGCAGGACCTCGCCGGCACCGTCGACCTGTTGCAGGGCCGGCTGGCCTAGGCCGCCGGCCCACCCTCCCGCCGGGCAGGCCTGCCCGGCTTCCTGCCGCCTGCATCATCGCCCCGCCCGCCATTCCACCCGGTGGAACCCATTTCGATTGCCCGTCGGGGGCGGCCGCCCACAATGGGCCTGCCTGTCCGGACAGCCTCACCTTTCATCCAGAACAACAAGAAGGACAACGAGATGAACCTGCGAGAGAAAGGCCTCGCCGGGCTGCTGTGCCTGGCGTCCGGCTGGCCGTGCCATGCCGAACCCTTTGTCGATGACGCCCGCACATCGCTGCGCTACAGCCAGTTCTACTGGAAGGAGAACGACGGTGGCGAGGTCGGCCCCAACCGCGACGAATGGGTGCAGGCCGCCCTGTTCAGCTTCAACTCCGGCTGGTACCGCGACCTGTTCGGCGTGGACTACGCCTACGGCCTGGCCGATGCATTGCACGTGGGCCACGAGGCCACCAGCATCAGCAACCTGGAAGCCGGGCGCAGCGTGCAGTCGCCCCACGGCATCGCCAAGCCGGTGGAGGCTTACCTGCGCGGGCGGCTCCCGCTTGCAGACGGGTACCTGCAATTGGGGCTTGGCAAGAAGAGCCGGCGCTACGGGCAGTACTACGACGACCCCATCAGCCGCATCCTGCCGCCCTCTACCCTGGGGACGGACCTGGAGTGGCGCGCCGAGGGCCGCGCCCTGCGCTACAGCCGGCTCACCGGTTTCAGCGCGCGCAACGAGTCGGGCTGGTCCGACACCCTGCGCAACTTCCGTGGTCAGCGCATCGAGGCGCTGCACCTGGCGGCCGTGGAGTGGACGCTGCCCACCACCAGCCGCCTGACCGCCGAGTACAGCCTGGCCGAGGACTACCTCAAGGTCGGCTCCATCAAGCTGGAGCACAGCCTGGCCCTGGGGGATGAGCGCTTCATCGACCTCGCGGGCACCCTCGGCGCCCAGCAGGACGCCGGGCGCCTGTTCGAGCACGAGGGCGTGCGCGGCCTGTTCGAGGCGGAGCGGCAGCACCGGGCCCGTTACACCGACCTGTCGCTGAAGTACCGCGCGCCCTCCCATTACGTGGGGGCGGCCTACAACAAGGTGCGCGGCGGCGACTTCGACCGCCCGTTCTTCCGCCAGGACCACGGCACCTGGAACAGCAGCGCCAAGCTGTTCTACTACTTCGGCGCCGAGGACGAGGCCATGGTCAAGCTCATGGCCGGCCTGGACTTCAGCGCCTTCGGCCTGCCGCAGTTGCGGCTGGACAGCCACTACGCCGTCTCCGACCACGCCGCCGGCTACCGCGACTTCTCCCGGCGGGAGTTCCAGAGCCTGCTGCAGTACCGCTTCGACGGGCCGCTCAAGGGGCTCAGCCTGGCCTGGCTGCACAACCGCTTCCACACCGAAGGCGTGCCCGACGGGGTGGACCGCCGGCAGGCCTCGCGCGGGCCGGCGGGCATCGTCACCCACCACGCCGAACGTTTGTACCTGAACTACGTCTACAGCTTCTGATCCGAAGGAGCGGCCGGCCCTCGCCCTGCTGGAGGCGGGCCGGCGACCCTGGTTTGCAGGTGCGCTGGCCGGCGGTTTAAGGTGGCGCCGATTTGCAACAGGAGTCCCCATGCGCACGTCCATTCCCCTCGTCTTCGCCCTGCTGGGCGCCCTGGCGCTACCGGCTCACGCCGGCTGGTACCTGGACAACGAATCCTCGCGGTTGTCCTTCATCTCCACCAAGGGCGGCAGCCTCTCCGAGGTGCACCGCTTCCTCACCCTGCACGGCAGCATCGGCGACACCGGCAAGGCCCACCTGCGCATCGAACTGGAGTCGGTGAGCACGGGCATCCCGCTGCGGGACCAGCGCCTGCGCGACCTGTTCTTCGAGATCGAGCGCAACCCCGAGGCCGAGGTGCACGCCCAGATCGACCTGCGCCCGATCACCGACCTGGCCCCCGGCGCCCAGCTGGAACTGCGCCTGCCGCTGAAGGTGACGCTGCATGGTCGCGAGCACGAGTACCAGGCCGAGCTGCTGGCCACCCGCCTGGACGACCGCCGCTTCCAGGTGGTGACCCTGGCCCCGCTGGTGCTGCAGGTGGAGGACTTCGGTCTGATGGACGGCCTGGGCACGCTCAAGCAGTTGGCCGGGCTCCCCTCTATCAGCAGCTCGGTGCCGGTGGGCGCCGTGCTGATCTTCACGGCGCGCTGATGGGCCACATCTTCCCCTGGAAGTCCGGCAACCGCTTCGATCTGCTGATCGACGGGCCGAGCTTCTTTCCCGCCATGCTGGCCGACATCGGCCGGGCCGAGCACCACGTCAGCCTGGAGCTCTACCTGGTGGAGGATGGCCATTGCAGCGAGGCCCTGGTGGAGGTGCTCTGCCAGGCCGCGCGGCGGGGGGTGAAGGTGCGCTGCCTTTTCGACGGCTTCGGCAGCCAGAAGCTGGGGCAGGCCCCGCGCGGGCGGCTGGCCGAGGCCGGTGTGCTGCTGCAGTTCTACAACCCCATCCGTTGGCGGCGCGGGGTGAACAACTTCTACCGCGACCACCGCAAGATCCTGGTGGTGGACGACCGCGTCGCCTACGTGGGCGGCACCGGCTCCACCGACGACTTCTGGCAGCCCGGCGAGGCCGAAAGCCATTGGCACGAGGCCATGGTGGCGATCCAGGGGCCGCTGGTGGTGCATTGGAAGCTGATCTTCGACTACCAGTGGATGGCCAACCTGAGCCGGCGCCCCTGGCTGCCGGGCGAGGCGCCGGGGCTTCGCCACCTGCCGCCCTATCCCTCGGCCGGCGTTGGCATGGGCCGGGTGGCCTACGCCGACGCCCGCCAGCACCTGGACATCGTCCAGTCCCTGGTGCGCAGCCTGCGCAACGCCAAGGAGCGGGTGTGGCTGGCCACGCCGTACTTCCTGCCCAGTTGGAAGGTGCGCCGTGCCCTGATCAAGGCCGCCCGGCGTGGCGTGGACGTGCGCCTGCTGCTCACCGGGCGCAACACCGACCATCCGCCGGTGCGCTTCGCCGGGCAGCGCTACTACCCGCGTCTGCTGCGGGCCAACGTGCGGATCTTCGAGTACCAGCCGCGCTTCCTGCACCTGAAGATGGTGCTGGTGGATGGCTGGGTCAGCATCGGCTCGTGCAACTTCGACCACTGGAACCTGCGCTTCAACCTCGAAGCCAACGTCGAGGCGCTGGACCATCGCTTCACCGAGCAGGTGGCGGCCTCCCTCTGCCGTGACTTCGACGATAGCCGCGAGATCACCCTGGAGGACTGGCACGCCCGGCCGCTGCTCAAACGCCTCTACCAGCGCCTGTGGGGCTGGCTCGACCGCCTGGCGGTGAACCTGCTGGACCGCCGCCGCTGAGCCGAACCTTTGTCGGGTGTCGGCAGTGGCCTGCCGCCGGCTACGCTCCCTGCACGCCATAACGAGAGATGTGCCCATGCGCCGTCCGCTGCTGTTGCCCCTGCTGGTCGTGCTGTTGTCCGCCTGTTCCACCCCCGGTGCCTTCTTCGGCGCCACCGACGGCCCGGCCTTCGAGGCGCTGGCGCCACGGGACGGTGACCATGCCCTGGTCTACATCTACCGCCCCCGCAGCGACTGGGCCGACCAGGAGCTGGAGGCGCCGGGGCTGTTCCTCGACGGCAGGCTGATCGGCATCCTGCCCAGCAACGGCTACCTGGCCCTGGAGTTCGACGTGGCCAACTACCGCCTGGAGATGCGCCGCCCGCTGATGGGCACCTACTGGACGCTGCTGGCCGGCGGCTATTTCGACTTCACCCAGATCACCAGCTTCGTTTTCGAAGCCGGTGCCGGCGGCACCTACTACCTGCGCTACGACGAACTCGACCCGCCACCGAAGAACGCCGAGCTTCCGCCCCAGGGCGACGGCCCGCTGCAACTGGTGGATGAGGCGCTGGGCCGCCAGGAGATCGCCACCACCCGCCAGGTGCAACCGCTGCTGCGCATCGACGCCAACGGCCAGCCCCTGTAGTAGCCGGGTGTTACCCACGGAACGGTGCCGGGGAGGATGATTGGCTACCTTTGTCACCCTGAACCCTGACTGGGAGGACCCCGCAATGGCAGCCAAGAAGATCCTGATGCTGGTCGGCGACTACGCCGAAGACTACGAAACCATGGTGCCGTTCCAGGCCCTCGGCATGGTCGGCCACACCGTCCACGCCGTGTGCCCCGACAAGGTCGCCGGGCAGACCGTGCGCACCGCCATCCACGATTTCGAAGGCGACCAGACCTACAGCGAGAAGCCCGGTCACAACTTCGCCCTCAACTTCGATTTCGACCGCGTCCGCGCCGAGGACTACGACGCCCTGCTGATCCCCGGCGGGCGTGCCCCCGAATACCTGCGCCTGAACGCCCGGGTGATCGAACTGGTGAAAGCCTTCGACGCCGCGAAGAAACCCATCGCCGCCGTCTGCCACGGCCCGCAACTGCTGGCCGCCGCCGGTGTGCTCAAGGGCCGCTCCTGCAGCGCCTACCCGGCCTGCGCCCCAGAAGTCACCCTGGCCGGTGGCGAGTTCGTCGACATCGCCGTGGACCACGCCCACGTCGACGGCCACCTGGTCACCGCCCCCGCCTGGCCGGCCCACTCGGCCTGGCTGGCGAAGTTCCTCGACGTGCTGGGGACGCGGATCAGCCTGTAACGAGGCGCGGGAATCCCCGCGCCGTCCTGCATACTGCGGTGCCCCCTCACGACTGATGGGCAGGTGCGAGGGGGCGCCGCATACAGGCACGATGGCGCTGCGTCGCACCACCGGACGACTGAAGTCGCCCCTACACGTTCAGGACCACCCGATAAAGGACCGACCCCATGTGCGAGCTCTATGTAAAGGCCGACCCGATCCTCTACGAATCCCGCTCGCGCTCCCTGCGCATCCGTGGCGTGGTCACCACCCTGCGCCTGGAGAACCAGTTCTGGGACATCCTCCGGGAGATCGCCGAGGTGGACGGCATGACCACCAACCAGCTCATCACCAAGCTCTACGACGAGGTGATGGATTACCGCGGCGAGGTGGTGAACTTCGCCTCCTTCCTGCGGGTGAGCTGCACCCGCTACCTGGCCCAGCGCAGCACGGCGGCCGGGCTGAGCCTGGTGCCGCGTCGCACCGGGTGACCGATCGGTCGGAAACATGAGGCGGTCGGCGGATCGCCCCAGCCTGCTCGGGTAGTCTTGCCCCGCGCGTGGCAGGGAGGCCACAGCCGCGCGTCCACCGGCTGCATTCGCGGTCGGGGTTCGATGGCCCCAGGAGTTGTTCATGGCTGCCAAACGTTTCATCACCCTCACCGCCCTTGCTGCCTGCCTGCTGGCCGGTGCGCCCGCCTTCGCCGAGCCGTCCCTGGCCGAGCGTCGCGCCATCACCGCCTACGAGCAGGGCGCCTACGTCGACCAGGTCAAGGCCATTCAGGCCGCTGCCGGCTACGAGCTGCCGCTGGACGTGCAATGGAACACCATTGCGCTGCCCGACCAGTCCGCCAACTACGCCCAGGACGGTTTCTGGACCCAGATCTACTTCGTGCCCCTGCAGAAGGCCCTGTCCGCCATTGCCGTGGACGACATGGGCAAGCAGGCCCTGAAAGCCAAGCTGAGCAAGGTGGTGGTGCGCTACGACGAGGCCACTGCACCCTCCAGCGCCTACCAGGACGGCGTGGCCTTCGACGGCGGCGTGCTGGACCTGAACTTCCGCCCGTTCAGCAACGTCGACGACGTGGACGCCCGCGCCGACGCGATCCGCAAGGCCCTCGAAGCCAAGCTCTGATCCGTGCCCGGCAACCGGCCTCCGGGCCGGTTGCCACGACGCCTCTGCCCGCACCAGGCTGCACCGTCTGCCATCCTGGCGCGTTTCTCGATGCGTTGGCTGGCCTGGGGCCTCAACTGACCTGCTCGATCCAGTCGGTCAGGTTGTAGTAGTTGGTCACCCGCGCGATCTTGCCAGCGTGCACGTGGAAGAAGGCGCCGGCCGGCAGCACGTAGGTCTGGCCGCGGGCCGGTGGCAGGCCCTCGTCACCCACCAGGTACTGCCCGTGCACCACGAACTCGGCGGCCACGCGGCTGCCGTCGGCGCTGGGCATGATGACGATGTCGGTCAGGCGCTCCCTGTAGCAGCGGTTCATCTTCTCCATGAAGGCGGCGAACACCGCCTTGCCCTGCTGGCGCTCGCCCTGGTTGATGTCGTGCACCACGTCCTCGCTGAGCAGGGTGAGGAAGGCCGGCATGTCCCCGGCGTTGAAGGCGTCGTAATAGGCTTTCACCAGTTCGGCTGCGGTCATGGTCAAGGTCCTGTCGCAAATGGGTCGGTTCGGGGTTGCGCTGCATGATAGGGTCTTGTCCGCCCCCGCTCTTAGCCAGGGGCGTCATCGGGACCGGCAAAACGACGACCATGGACATCCGACGCTACCAGGGCGCGGCCATCGCGCCTTTCATCGACGACCTCGCACGGCTGCGCCTGACGGTGTTCCGCGAGTACCCCTATCTCTACGACGGCACCCTGGACTACGAGGCGCGCTACCTGGCCACCTACGCCGAGTCGGCCGAGAGCCTGTTCGTGCTGGTGTTCGACCAGGGCCGGGTGGTCGGGGCCTCCACCGGGTTGCCCCTGGCGGACGAGACCGACGCCTTCCAGCGGCCCTTTCTTGAGCAGGGCTGGGACCCGGCGTTGATCTTCTACTTCGGGGAGTCGGTGCTGATGCCGGCGTACCGGGGCGGCGGCCTGGGTGTGCGCTTCTTCGCCGAGCGCGAGGCCTATGCCCGCTCGCTGGAGCGTTTCCAGTGGTGCGCCTTCTGCGCCGTGGAGCGCCCGGACGACCACCCGCGCCGCCCGCCCGGCTACCAGCCGCTGCACGGGTTCTGGGCCCGTCGCGGCTACCGCCACCACCCCGCCTTGCGCACCGAATACCACTGGCGTGACCTGGGCGAGTGCGAGGAAAGCGCCAAGCCCATGTCGTTCTGGCTGAGGGAGCTGGCCCCGTGAAGATCGCCGCCTGCCAATACCACATCGACCTCTTCGAAACCTGGAACGCCTACGCCGAGCACCTCACTACCCTGTGCGAGGCCGCCGCCGGCGAGGGCGCAGAGCTGCTGCTGCTGCCTGAGTACGCCGGCCTGGTGCTGAGCGGGCAATTGCCGCCGGCCCTGCGCGGCGACCTGCACGCCACCATCGACGGCATCCAGCCGCTGCTGCCCGCCTGGCGGGCGCTGTGCGCGGACCTGGCGCGGCGCCTCGGCCTCTACCTGCAGCCCGGTTCGGTGGCGGTGCGCGATGCCGATGGCCAGTACCGCAACCGCGCCTGGCTCTACGGCCCGGACGGCGAACTGGGCCACCAGGACAAGCTGATGATGACCCGCTTCGAGCGCGAGCACTGGCACATTTCGGCAGGGCAGGGGCTGCGGGTGTTCGACACGGCGTTCGGGCGGCTGGGCATCCTCATCTGCTACGACAACGAGTTCCCCCTGCTGGCGCGGACCCTGGCCGAGGGCGGCGTCGACCTGATCCTCGCCCCCAGTTGCACCGACACCGAGGCCGGCTACCACCGTGTACGTATCGGCGCCCAGGCCCGTGCCCTGGAAAGCCAGATCGCCGTGCTGCAGTCGCCCACCGTGGGGCTGGCGCCCTGGTCCCCGGCGCTGGATGAGAACATCGGCCGCGCCGGCCTCTATGTGCCGCCGGACTACGGCATGCCGAGCAACGGCGTGATCGCCGAGAGCCCCGAGCTGTGTCCGGACGGCAGTCGCTGGCTGCTGGCCGAGCTGGACCTGGAGGAGGTGCGCCGGGTACGGCGGGAGGGGCAGGTGTTCACCCGGCGGGACTGGCCGGAGCAGTTCGAGCGCGTGAGGGGCTAACGCCCGCTCTCGTCCGCCAGCGACGGGCATCCGCCCAGGGCCTGCAGTTCGTCCAGGGGGACGCCTCCGAGGGCGAAGGCTTCGCAGTCGGGCGGCAGGCTGGGCAGGTTGCCGGGGGCCTCGCTGGCCACTGGGGCGGCGGCGACGGAACTGTCGCCCGCGCCCGGCGCGCGGCCCAGGATCACCAGTTCACCGAGTTCTCGGGCGCGCCGCAGCAGCAGGCGGTCGCGCTGGATCGCCAGCACCTCGACGCCACCAGGCAGGCGGTCGCCGGTCCGGACGCTGAAGGGCGGCCCGTCTTCAAGGCTGAGGGTGGCGCTGCCCTGGCCATCCCCCCGGCTGAACACCCCGTGCAGACGCCATGCGCTGAGACCGGGCAGTGCGCCCAGCGGCTGCAGGTGCAGCCGGGGTGGGG
This sequence comes from Pseudomonas sp. 1D4, assembly GCF_001728925.1. Taxonomy (NCBI): domain Bacteria; kingdom Pseudomonadati; phylum Pseudomonadota; class Gammaproteobacteria; order Pseudomonadales; family Pseudomonadaceae; genus Pseudomonas; species Pseudomonas sp. 1D4. Next base: position 33,576 of record NZ_LXJQ01000002.1, on the reverse strand, counting down.
TCAGCAAGGCGGTGGGCAGCTCCACCGCGGCAAGCGGCGGAGGCAGCAGTGCCAGCAGCAGCGCCAGGCCCCATGGGGCCTGGCGCCAGTGGGCCTCAGGGGGACACGGCTTGGGCGCGTTGCTCGGCATAGGCGGTGAAGGCAGCGATGTTGCGGCTTTGCAGCAGCGGCAGCAGGCCGTTGTCGCTGAGGGTGGGGCCGTACCATTTCTGGTTGGCGCCGCTGGTGCAGCCATAGAGGATCAGCTTTCCGCGCCCGTTGGTGAGGTAGCCGCCGGAGAGGTCCAGACAGCGGTTGCCGGCTTTGAGCTGCGGCAGTGCGGAGAAGTCCCAGGCCTGGGCGTCCTGCTGGATGTCGCAGGCGCTCAGGCCCACGTCGTTGCTGGCGGTCAGGCACTGGGTGGGCTGGGCGACGCTGCGGATGCGGCCGCTGGCGTCCACCCGCCATTGTTCCTCCGCCGAGCCGGTGCACTGGGCCTTGGCCAGCACGTAGGGCTGCCAGGCGCCGTCCACCTGTTCCACCCGCACGCAGTTGCCGTTGCCCATGGCGAAGCCCTGGCGCGGCGGCAGCAGGGTGCGGCTGTCGAACTGCAGGGTGGTCAGCAGGGCATCCAGGGCCTGGGCGGCGTCGGCGCTGCCGGCCAGTTGGGCACCGTAGGCGTCGAGCCAGCGGTTCAGGCGCAGGGCGTGGGCCTGTTGCTCCAGCAGGCGTTGGCGGACCTGCTGGGCGGTGGCCGAGAGGCCGTCGGGCTGGTCGCTGTAGCTGTCGAAGAGCACCCGTGCGTTGCCCTTGAGGGTGGGCACGAGCTGGCCGGCGAGGGCCGTGAGGGCGGCGTCGAGCTGGGGCAGTTCTTCCTGGCGCAGGGCCTGGAAGCCGGCTTCGCGACCGACGATCACCGGCGGCGGCAGGGCGGGCAGGCCCTGGGGGATGATCACGCTGGCCAGCTCGGTGGTGGCGGCGCCGGCCGTGTCGCGGCATTGCAGGGCCGCCGCGAGGGGCTGTTCGGCCTGGGCCAGGTTGACGTGCAGCTTGTTGGCGTTGCTGCCCAGGCGCGTGGGGGCGACGGCGATGCGCTGGGTTGTGCCGCTGGCGAAGCTGACCGCCAGCCAGCATTGCCGGCTGGTGGCAGCGGCGTCGGGCAGCGGCAGGTCGTAGACCTGGCCCCAGTTGCCGCGCAGGGCCGGGTAGAGCACGGCGGCGCCGGTCTCCGGGTCGTAGCCGCCGAGCAGGGTGATGACCGGGACGCCGAACAGGCGCGGCTTGCGGTAGTGACCGTCGGCGCTGTTGTACCAGACGGTGCTGGAGGTCGGCGTCTTCGGCTGGAACACCTCCATCTTGCGGCTGGTGGCGTCCCACTTGCGGTAGCCGGTTGGGGAGTCGGGGGCCCAGACGGCGCGGTTCAGCGCCGGCTGGATCTTCTGTCGGGTGCTGTAGCCGGTGTAGTGGGTGTAGCGCGACAGCCCGCTGGCGAAGTTGCCGCCGGCCATGGCGTCGGTGGCGAAGCTGTAGGCATCGGCGTAGATCGGCATGCCGTTGAGGCCGCCGGTCTTGGCGCGGGTCCAGTGCAGGTTGGCGCGCATGCGCTTGCGGTAGGCGATGTAGCCCCAGCCACTGTCGTGGTGGTGGCCGGACCAGAAGTAGTTGTCGCCGCTCTGTCCGGGGTAGTGGCCGAGGCCGTAGTGGTGGCCGATCTCGTGGCTGAACTCGTTCCCCACCGAGTCGATCAGGGTGAGGATGCCGTTGCCGCCGCTGAGGCCGTGGTTGGCCGGGCCGTTGGCGTACTGGCCGCGGGCGTGGTGGATGACCGCCGAGTTGGTCAGTTGCGGCTGCTCCTGGCTGGCCATGCCGGCGCTGGTGATGCCCCAGTTGGCCAGGTTGATGCCGGTGCTGAAGGTGGACTTGGCGGTGTTCTCGCGCATGTCGCCGCTGTAGACGTCGCCGGTGGTGGCGCTGGCCTGGCCCTGGTCGGCGTCGTAGATCGTGCCGTTGGCCACCATCACTTTGCGCAACAGCACGTCTTCGTACTGGCCGGCCACCATGCGGGCGATGGGCACGGTCTGGAAGTAGTCGGTGGCGGCCTGGACCGGCTGGGTGTTGAACCCGTGCTGGCCGCCCGGAACCTCGGCGGTGAGCATGCCGATGCGAATGGCCTGGACCAGCAGTTCGGCGGGCGGGGCGAAGTCGAAGAGCTCGGCGGCGCGCTGGCCGCTGCGGCCCCGGTCGTCGCTGAGTTGCAGGCTCATGCCGGGCACCACCCAGTCCCAGGGCAGTACGGCGGACCAGGCGCGGCGCGAATACACCACGTCGGGGCGGGCGTCGCTGCCGGTGCGGTCGGCGCGGAACAGCTCGTCGGGGTGGCGCAGCGTCAGGTCGCCCTTGAGGACGCCGTCCACCAGCACCTGCACGCGCATGGAGTTGGGCAGGGGCTGGGCCGGGTCCGGGGTGACCAGCAGCAGGGCTTCGCGCTCGCTGGTCAGGCGCGGCATGTTCTTCGCTTCGTTGCCTTGCGGGTCCACCGAGTGGCTCTGCACGAATTGCAGCATGGCGGCGAGGGTACCGCTGAGGTCGTTGCGCACTGGGCGCGGCTGGCCGTCGGCGGTCTGGTCGTAGAAGCCGAGGGCGCCGACTTCATCCACCACGGCGGCACTGGGCTCGGGGAAGCGGTTCGTCGGGGTGACCGGCGGCTCGGTGGGCGGTGTGACAGGGGGCGTGACCGGCGGTTCCGGGGGGGCGGGCGTTTCCGGATCAGGGCTGGCGCCACCGCTGGCGGGCGGCTGGGGCGGCGTCTCGGGGGTGCTGGTGGCCGGTGGGGCAGGGTTGCTGGAACCTCCGCCACCTCCGCCGCCGCCCAGGTCCAGGCAACCGGCCAGGCTGAGCAGTCCGTAGATCAGTACGAGCTTGCGAAACATGTCCCCTCGCTTTCAGTTCGGCATTGTTGTGATTGTTGTGAGCCTGAGCCTCAGAGCGCCGTGACCCGTCCCCGATGGCTGGGCAGTGTGGCGGGCAGGTCGCGCAAGGCGCGCTCGGCCAGGTCGGCCTGGGAGTACTCGCCGTAGAACATGCGGTACCAGTCCTGGCCGTTGCGCTGCGAATGCTGGATGCGCAGGGGCGCGCCGGGGTGGCGGGCCATCAGTGCGCGCATGTACTGCTCGCTGCTGCCTTCGATCAGGTTGATGCTGTAGCGCTGCGGGGCGGCGGGAGCTGGCGCCGGAGCGGTGGTCGGCTGGGCCGGAGCCGTAGGCGCTGGGGGCTGTACCGCTGGCGGGGGGGTAGCCGCCACGGGGTGGGCGCTGCCCTGCAGGGGCGTTTCAGCGGGGGCGGCGTAGGGCTGGGCCGGGGTTGGAGTCTGGGCTGGCCTGGGCGCGGGAACCGGGGCGGGTGCCGTGGCGACCGGGGCAGCGGGGGCGGCTGCACGGGTGGACTTGAACAACTGCGCCGGCTCCTGGGGCAGGCTGCGCTGGGCGCTTGACCCGGCGGCCTGCTGCCGCAGGTCGAGGTACTTCTCCTGGCTGAGGTCGGCCAGGCGGGTGCCATCGCGGACCACGCTGGGCCGCAGGAAGACCATCAGGTTGCGCTTGACGTTGACGTCCTTGCTGGAGCGGAACAGGCCGCCCACCAGGGGCATGTCGCCCAGCAGCGGGACCTTGCTTTCGCTGCGGGTGACGTCGTCCTGGATCAGGCCGCCGAGCACGATCACCTGGCCGTTGTCGGCCAGTACGGTGCTCTTGATCATGCGTTTGTTGGTGACCAGGTCCACCGCGCGGGAGGCAGCGCCGGTGCTGGGGGCGATGGAGGAAATCTCCTGCTCGATCACCAGGCGCAACGTGCCGCCTTCGTTGATGTGCGGGGTGACCTTGAGGGTGACGCCGACATCCTTGCGCTCGATGGTGGTGAAGGGGTTGTTGGCCCCGGCGGCGTCGGTGGTGTACGAGCCGGTCTGGAAGGGCACGTTCTGCCCCACGAGGATCTCGGCCTTCTGGTTGTCCAGAGTCAGCAGGCTGGGGGTGGAGAGCAGGTTGCTGTTGCCGTTGGCGGAGAGGGCGGTGATCAGCGCGCCGAAGTTCTTGTTGCCGATGCCGACGATGGCACCGTCGGGCAGGTTGACCGGGGTCTTGGCGTCGATGGCGCCGAGCAGGGTGCCCACCGAGAGCCCGGTGTTGCTGAAGTTGCTGCCGCCGATGGGGCCGCTGTCGGAGCGCCCGTCGATGGCCCACTGCACGCCGAGGGCCTCGCTGACGTCGCCGGACATCTCGACGATGGCGGCCTCCACCAGCACCTGGGCACGGGGCACGTCGAGCTGGTGCACCAGGTCTTCAAGCTGCGCCACCATGTCCGGCTCGGCCATCAGGATGAGGGCGTTGATCCCCTCGTCGGCGCGGATCAGCACCGGTGCCTGGGTGGTGGTGGGCGAGGCGGCGCCGCGCAGTTGCTCGGAGAGGTCGCTGAGGGTCTTGGCCAGGTCCTTGGCGTCGCCATGGCGCAGGCGCACGACCCGGGTGTTGGCCGAGCGCACGGGCTGGGTGTCCAGTTGGCGGGCCATCTTCAGCAGGCGCTCGCGGGCTTCGGGCGGGCCAAGCAGCAGCAGGCGGTTGGTGCGCGGGTCGGCGATCACCTGGGCGTTGCCGTTACCGGCCGGTTGCCCGCGCCGCAGGCTCTCCTGCAGCATTGCGGCGACGTCGCGGGCCCAGGCGTGCTTGAGGTCGTAGAACACGCTGTCGTTGGCACCGGCGCTGTCCACCTGGGCGATCAGCGCGATCAGGCGTTCGATGTTGGCGCGCTTGTCACTGACGATCAGCGAGTTGCTGGAGGGGATGGCCGCCAGGTGAGCGTTCTGCGGCACCAGCGGGCGGATCAGCGGGAGCAGTTCGTTGACCGGCGTCTGCTGCACCTGCAGCAGGCGTGTCTCCAGGGTTTCCGGGCCGCTGCCGGTGGGGCTGTTGGCCACGCTGCGGCCTTCCACATCGGGCACGATGCGCGCCTGGTTGCCCTGGGTGACCACGCTGTAGCCGTGGGTGCTCATCACCGAGAGGAACAGTTGGTAGACCTCGCTGAGGGTCAGCGGCGATTCGGAGATGACGGTGACCTGGCCCTTGACCCGGGGATCGAGCACCAGGGTCTGGCCACTGATGCTGGCGACCTGCTCGGTGAAGTCGCGGATGTCGGCGTCGCGCATGTTGATGGTCCAGCGCTCTTCGCTGTCCTGGCTGGCCGGTTCCGCCCACAGCAGCGGGCACAGCAGCAGGCAGGCCCAGGCGAGGCGGGCCAGACGACGTGGCAGGCACAGGCTCATCGGACGGCTCCCGGTGCGCTTGGGCGGTCAGGTGCAGGCAGCCGCGTACCGGCCGGAAGGCACAGGGAGAGGAGAAGGGTCCAGGGCATAGTGAAGCTCGACAGACTGCTGCGCATCCAGGCGACGTGTTGGTTTCCTATGGCGACCTGCCTGGGTGTGGCCCGACAAGCGGGCGAGAGAATAAGGAAAGCGGCACGTCCGTTCGACTGGTCGGAGTGCAACTGTGCAAGGGCTCACACTCCTGAAATTGACCGTGCGGTCATTTGCGGATGTGCGTCCCGTTTTGGGGATTTGGTGGGCAGTAGGTTGGAGCCTGGAATCCGCTTGGCGGTGAACTGATCAGCAGCGCGTTACCGGAAGAGTGCCAATGAAAAAGCCCGGCACGAGGCCGGGCTTTTCAATTGCGGTGTGGCTTACTTCACTTCCACCGCGAGGCTTTCGGCGATCTTCTTGTTCCAGATCGCCGGGCCGGTGATGTGCACCGACTCGCCGTTGGTGTCGACGGCGACGGTGACCGGCATGTCCTTCACGTCGAATTCGTAGATGGCTTCCATCCCGAGTTCGGCGAAGGCCAGGACCTTGGACTTCTTGATCGCCTGGGCCACCAGGTAGGCGGCGCCGCCGACGGCCATCAGGTACACGGCCTTGTTGTCCTTGATCGCTTCGATGGCGATGGGGCCACGCTCGGACTTGCCGATCATGCCCAGCAGGCCGGTGCTTTCCAGGATCTGACGGGTGAACTTGTCCATGCGGGTGGCGGTGGTGGGGCCCGCCGGGCCGACCACTTCGTCACCGACCGGATCGACCGGGCCGACGTAGTAGATGAAGCGGCCCTTGAGGTCCACCGGCAGTTCTTCGCCCTTGTTGAGCATGTCGACCATGCGCTTGTGGGCGGCGTCGCGGCCGGTGAGCATCTTGCCGTTGAGCAGCAGGGTCTCGCCCGGCTTCCAGCTCTGCACGTCCTCGGGGGTGATGCTGTCGAGGTCGACGCGGCGGGCGCTCGGGCCGGCTTCCCAGACGATCTCCGGGTAGGCGTCCAGCGGCGGCGCTTCCAGGGCGGCGGGGCCGGAACCGTCGAGCACGAAGTGGGCATGACGGGTGGCGGCGCAGTTGGGGATCATGCACACCGGCAGGGAGGCGGCGTGGGTCGGGTAGTCCATGATCTTCACGTCGAGGACGGTGGTCAGGCCACCCAGGCCCTGGGCGCCGATGCCCAGCTGGTTGACCTTCTCGAACAGTTCGAGGCGCATTTCCTCGATCTTGTTCTGCGGGCCGCGGGCCTTCAGTTCGTGGATGTCGATCGGGTCCATCAGGACTTCCTTCGCCATCACCGCGGCCTTCTCGGCGGTACCACCGATGCCGATGCCGAGCATGCCCGGCGGGCACCAGCCGGCGCCCATGGTCGGGACGGTCTTGAGGACCCAGTCGACGATGGAGTCGGACGGGTTGAGCATGGCCATCTTCGACTTGTTCTCGGAGCCACCGCCCTTGGCGGCCACGTCCACTTCCACGGTGTTGCCGGGGACGATGGAGTAGTGGATCACCGCCGGGGTGTTGTCCTTGGTGTTCTTACGGGCACCCGCCGGGTCGGCCAGGATGGAGGCGCGCAGGACGTTCTCCGGCAGGTTGTAGGCGCGGCGCACGCCTTCGTTGATCATGTCGTCGACGCTCATGGTGGCGCCGTCCCAGCGCACGTCCATGCCCACGCGGACGAACACGGTGACGATGCCGGTGTCCTGGCAGATGGGGCGGTGGCCGGTGGCGCACATGCGCGAGTTGATCAGGATCTGCGCCATGGAGTCGCGCGCGGCGGGCGACTCTTCGCGCAGGTAGGCCTCGTGCATGGCCTGGATGAAGTCGACGGGGTGGTAATAGGAGATGAACTGCAGGGCATCGGCGACGCTCTGTATCAGGTCGTCCTGCTTGATCACGGTCATGGGTGCGCTCCTCTTCAATTCGGGAACATCAGGAAGCGCCGGACCACGACCCGGCGCGCATTGGATTGGGGGTGAAAATGGCGCGGAAGTATACCGCGTGCTCAAGGCCGGGCACACCCGCCAAGAGTCGACACCGGCCCTCGGCGAACCGCTGGCGTCCCCTAGGTTTTTCGTTTTCACGCGCGTAGAGTGGCGGCATCGTGCCAGCACGGGACGGAGCCCATGAGCACATCCAGTCGAGGGGCCACCCAACGGGGCCTGCAAAGCCTGCTGCTGAAGCGCTTCGGCATGGCAGTGGCAACCTATGCGCTCGTGCTGCTTCTGTTCTGGCTGGCGGTGCTGGGCGGTTTCTACCAGCGCTCGCCCTGGGTGGCGCTGGGCTTCACCGGACTCATCGTCATTTCCCAACTCGTGTTCTTCGTGCTCCTGCGCAGCGGTCGCAACCTGCGTTTCCCCGACCCCAGCCTGACTGAGGCGCAGATCCTCGTGGCCATGACCTGGCACACCCTGCTGATGGCCGACCTGGGGCCGGCCCGGGGCGCACTGCTGGTGGTGTATGTGCTGATCCTGCTGTTCGGCGTGTTCCAACTGCCGCCACGGGTATTCCTGCGCTGTGCGGGCTTCGGGCTGACGGCCTTCGCTGGCCTGAACCTGCTGGAGGCGTACCAGATGCGCCTGCAGTCGCCGGCCCTGGCGCTGTTGCAGGTGTGTGCGCTGTTCGTGCTGCTGGTGTGGCTGGGGCTGTTCGCCAGCTATGTCCAGGCGATGCGCCAGCGCATGCGGCAACGGCGCTTCGCCCTGCAGGCCCACCAGGACACGCTGCGCGGGATGATGCGCCAACTGGAAGACCTGGTGGCCACCGACGAACTCACCGGGCTGTTCAACCGCCGGCACTTCCTGCGCATGGCGGCGCGAGAGATGAGGGGCGTGCCGCCGGGCCGTTTCCATGGCCTGGCGCTGATCGACCTCGACCACTTCAAGCGCATCAATGACCAGCATGGCCACGCGGCCGGCGACCGGGTGCTGCAGACCTTCGCGGCCGTGGCGCGGGCCTGCCTGCGCGATGGCGATCTCCTGGCCCGCTACGGTGGCGAGGAGTTCGTGCTGCTGTTGCCCGACTGCGATGCCGACCGCCTGACCAGTTGCTGCGAGCGGCTGCGGGAGGCCTTCGCCAGCGCCGAACCGGTGGGGGTGCAGGTGGGGGCGCTGAGCCTGTCTGCCGGGATGACCCTGATCGGCTGCAACGATGACCTGGACGAGGCCCTGCAGCGGGCCGACCAGGCGCTCTACCGGGCCAAGCGCAATGGCCGCAACCGCTGCGATGCGGCATGGGAGATCCAGGGTGCCTGAGCTCGAAGCCGCCGGGCGCCGCTGGAGCGTGGCGCCCGCCAGCAACCTGCTGGATGCCTTGAATGCCGGCGGCTGCCGTGTGCCATTCAGTTGCCGTGCCGGCAGTTGCCATGCCTGCCTGGTGCGGGTGACCGCCGGCGAGCCGGCCGATGCGCGCCCCGAGGCGCTGGATGCCGAGCGCCGTGAGCAGGGCTGGCGCCTGGCCTGCCAGTGCCTGGTGGTGCAGGACCTGGCGGTGGAGCTGTTCGACCCTCAGCGCGACGGCATCCCGGCTCGGGTCGAGGCCTGTGACTGGCTAGGGGGCGAGGTGCTGCGCCTGCGCCTGGAGCCACAACGACCGCTGCGCTACAGCGCCGGGCAGCACCTGCTGCTGTGGACGGGGGAGGGCGTGGCCCGGCCCTACTCGCTGGCCAGCCTGCCGGGGGAGACGCCCTGGCTGGAGTTCCACATCGATTGCCGGGCGCCGGGCGCTTTCTGCAATGCCGCCCGGGCCCTGGTGCCCGGGGACGAGCTGCGCCTCGGCGAGCTGGGCGGCGGGGCGCTGCACTATGACCCGGCCTGGGACACCCGGCCGCTGCTGATGCTGGCCTCCGGCACGGGGTTGGCACCGATCTGGGGCGTGCTGCGGGAGGCGCTGCGCCAGCATCATGCCGGGCCCATCCGGCTCATTCATGTGGCCCATGACGAGGCCGGCCACTACCTGGCGGAGCCCTTGCGTGCGCTGGCCGCCGAGCATGGCAACATCACGGTCGAGCTGGTGACGGTGGCGCAGCTACAGGCTGTTTTGGCCGAAATCCGGCTTGTGAGCCGGCAAACCGTCGCCCTACTCTGCGGGCGGCCGGAGCGGGTCGAGGCCTTCGCCCGCCGGCTCTACCTCGCGGGCCTGCCCCGCAACCAACTGCTGGCCGACGAATTCCTGAGCCGCTCCGTCTGAGGCGGCCACCGCCGAGGACCCACCATGAGCGAACACATCCACCTGGAACGCGAGCAGGGCCTGCTGACCCTGCGCATGGACCGCGAGGACAAGAAGAACGCCCTGACCCGCGCCATGTATGGCGCCCTGGCCGATGCGCTGGACGCCGCCGACGAGGACCGCAGCGTGCGTGCGGTGCTGATCACCGGCAGCGAGACCTGCTTCACCAGCGGCAACGACGTGGCCGACTTCATCCAGGCGCCGCCGTCCGGGCTGGACAGCGAAGTGTTCCGCTTCATGAAGGCACTGTTCGACTTCAGCAAGCCGGTGGTGGCCGCCGTCAGCGGCCCGGCCGTGGGCATCGGCACCACGCTGCTGCTGCACTGCGACCTGGTCTACGTGGCCCGTGACGCCAGGCTGAAGATGCCCTTCGTCAACCTGGGGCTGTGTCCGGAGTTCGGTTCCAGCCTGATCCTGCCGCGCCTGCTCGGCCATGCCCGTGCGGCGGAACTGCTGCTGCTCGGCGAATCCTTCACCGGTGAGCAGGCCGCCGCCTGGGGCATCGCCAACGAGGCCCTGGCAGACGGCGCCGCGACCCTGGCCCGTGCCCGCGAAATGGCCCGCCGCTTCGAGGCGCTCGCGCCTTCGGCGGTGGAGGTGAGCAAGCGACTGATGCACGAGCCCGGCCGCGAGGAACTGCGCCGGGTGATCATGGAAGAGGGCGAGCTGTTCGGTCAGCGCTTGCGCACCCCCGAGGCCATCGAGGCGCTGTCGGCGTTCATGCAGCGGCGCACCGCCGATTTTTCAAAGTTCGCCTGAGTGGCCCCGCAGGGTGGGCTTCAGCCCACCCATCCCGTGTCGGCACATGAAAAAAGGCCGCTCGATGAGCGGCCTTTTCACGTACTGCAGATGCCTTACACCAGCGGGTCGCCGACGTGGAGGATCTTCATGGTGTTGGTGCCGCCGACGGTGTGGTAGCTGTCGCCCTTGGTCAGGATGACCCAGTCGCCCTGCTGCACGATGCCGCGCTTGAGCAACTCGTCCACGGCGGCCTGGCTGACCTTGTCCGCCGGCAGTGCGGCCGGGTCGAAGGGGATGGTGGAGACGCCGCGGAACATGGCCACGCGCGCCTGGGTGGTGCGGTGGGGGGAGAAGGCGAAGATCGGCACCGAGGAACGGATGCGCGACATGATCAGCGGGCTGTAGCCGCTTTCGGTCAGGCAGATGATGGCCTTCACGCCCGGGAAGTGGTTGGCGGTGTACATGGTCGCCAGGGCCACGCTCTCGTCGCAGCGGCTGAAGGTGTGGCCCAGGCGGTGGCTGGACTTCTGGCTGGTGGGGTGCTTCTCGGCACCGACGCAGACGCGGGCCATGGCCTGGACCGCCTCCACCGGGTATTCGCCGGCGGCGCTCTCAGCGGAGAGCATCACGGCGTCGGTGTAGTCGAGCACGGCGTTGGCTACGTCGGAGACTTCCGCGCGGGTCGGCATGGGGCTGTGGATCATCGACTCCATCATCTGGGTCGCGGTGATCACGGCTTTGTTGTAGCGGCGGGCATGCAGGATGATCTTTTTCTGGATGCCCACCAGCTCGGCGTCGCCGATCTCCACGCCCAGGTCGCCACGGGCCACCATCACGGCATCGCTGGCGCGGATCAGGCCGTCGAGGGCTTCGTCATCGGCCACGGCTTCGGCGCGCTCGATCTTGGCCACCAGCCAGGCGGTACCACCGGCCTCGTCGCGCAGACGGCGGGCCAGTTCCATGTCGGCGGCGTCACGGGGGAAGGAGACGGCCAGGTAGTCCAGCTCCATTTCGGCAGCGAGCTTGATGTCGGCCTTGTCCTTGGCGGTCAGGGCCGGGGCGGTGAGGCCACCGCCGCGACGGTTGATGCCCTTGTGGTCGGACAGTGGGCCGCCGATCAGTACGGTGCAGTGCAGTTCGTCGGCGGTGCTGGCGTCGACGCGCATGACCACGCGGCCGTCGTCCAGCAGCAGTTCGTCGCCGACGCCGCAGTCCTTGATCAGGTCCGGGTAGTCGATGCCGACCACCTCCTGGTTGCCGGCGTCACGCGGATGGGTGACGGAGAAGCGGAACGTGTCGCCGACTTCCAGCTCGATGCGCTTGCCGGCGAACTTGGCGATGCGGATCTTCGGGCCTTGCAGGTCGCCGAGCAGGGCGACGAAGCGGCCATGCTTGGCCGCCAGCTCGCGTACCAGGCGGGCGCGTGCCTTGTGTTCGTCGGGGGTGCCGTGGGAGAAGTTCAGGCGGGCGACGTCGATCCCGGCGATGATCAGTTGCTCCAGCACCTCGGGTGAGTTACTGGCCGGGCCGAGGGTGGCGACTATCTTGGTACGGCGGAAGGACATGCGAAGGCTCCAGTTTCAAAGCAGAGCCCGAGGCTACACCGCCCTTCGGCTGTAGTCTCGCTCCATTTCTACTACCCGCGCGGCGGGTGCATGCCGTCACTTCACGCCGGGGTTCAGGGCCATGTCCAGGTGGCGGGCGGCGTGCTCGGCCTGTTCGGCTTCGGGGAATTCGGCCAGCAGGCGACGCAGGTAGCCCACGGCCTTCTGGCGGTCTGCATGGGGATTGGCCGGCGCCAGGTTCATCAGGGCCATCTGGTACAGGGAACGGGCCTTTATATCCGGCTGCACATGGTCGTCGATCAGTGCCAGCGCGTAGAGCTGCTCGGCTTCGCCGACCCGGTCCTTGAGCACGGCGCGGCGTGACAGCAGGGTCATGTCGGGGTCCAGGTCGCGCTGGTAGAGGTCGAGGTCCTGGCTGGGCTTCCAGTCCGCCAGCAGCTCGCGGGCGGTCTTCTGCACCGGCGCTTCGGCCCGTTTCTGAATCATCAGGATGCGCGCCTGGGCATGCTCGGCGGCGTGGGTGCCGGGGAATTCGTTGGTGACCTGATAGAACAGGTTGAGGGCCCGGGTGTCGTCGCGCTGGTCGTTGTAGCGGCTCATGTAGATGAGGCCGATCTGGTAGAGGGCGATGGCGCGGACTTCGGCGGTGAACTGCCGGTCGCGGTAGCCGGTCATGTACAGCGCCTCGGCCTTGGCGCTGGTGCCGTCGCGGATGGCCATGGCGCTGTAGGTGAGCAGGTCGCCCTCTTCCTCCACGGCCGCTGCCATGCGGGCGTTCTTCAGGGCCTTCTGCTCGACCACTTCGTTGGTGGTGATCTGGGCGATGAACAACGGGGTGGTCGGCGCGCACGCGGACAGGGCGAGCAGGCAACTGGCGAGCAGGGCAGGGCGGAGGTGGCGCATGGGGGCTCCAGGGGGCGCTTGGGCCGGACGGCGGGAGTCTAGCAGCGCCGCCGGGGGCGTCGTTGCGGAGCCATGCAAGTCCCATCGGAGGTTATGCCCGGCCGGCGGAAGGCGTTGCAGAAATCCCCGGGAGCGCCGATATACTCGCCAACGGAGGAGACACCCCAATGCGCACGTTCATCATCCTGGCCCTGCTGGTCGGCCTTGCCGGCTGCACCCGCTGGTCCCTTGACCGGCACCTGAACAACGCCTACGAGGCCTATGACGAAGGCAATTGCGAGGAGGCGATGCTCGAGCTGTCCAAGGCCGAGCGCAGCAGCCGCTCGCGCAGTTACATGCAGCCGGAAATTTCCTTGTTGCGTGGCCAGTGCCTGGAGCGCCAGAGCCTGTTCGTGGATGCGGCGCAGACCTACCATTTCATCATCAACCGCTACCCCAGCAGCGAATACGCCTTCCGTGCCAAGGCTCGTCTCGAGACCCTGGAGCGCATCGGGCAACTGGGCAGTGCGGCCAAACCGAACGCGGCGCCCCTCTGACGGTGGGCGTGGCGGGACAGGGAGAATCCATGCGTCATCTGCTTTTCTGCCTGCTGGCCTGTTCCGGCCTGGCGTCGGCCGAGATCTACCGCTGGACGGATGCCAACGGCCAGGTGCATTTCAGCGAGCAGCCGCGAGAGGGCGCGCAGCAGGTCGAGGTCCGTCCTCCGGCCCTGGACGACGACGCGGCGACCCGGGAGCGTCTGCAACGCGCTGAACAATTCTTCGATGCGCGTCGTCAGGAGAAGGAAGAGGCGCGTCGCAAGGAAGCCCAGGCCCGCAACGAGCGGGCGAGCCAGTGCGTGCAGTTGCGTTCCCAGCTGTCGCAGATCAAGCGCGAAGGCCAGTATTTCAGCGTCGACGCCAAGGGAGAACGGCAGTACTACAGCGCCGAACAGGTGGACGCCGCTCGTCGCAAACTGACCGATGCGATCAAGGAGCGTTGCGGGCGGTAGTTGGTTTGGGTGCAGTAGTGAGGCCATACTGAACGGCCATCAATAGCGATTCGCCATCATGCGTAGCCAGCGCCATATCGAACGCCATCAACTGCCGTACTACCTGAAGGTGTTCAACCGCATCACCGACAAACCCATGGGTTATCTGGGCAATGTGTCCCTGGATGGCCTGATGCTCGTCAGCCAGTTGCCCATGCTGGTGGGGGCCCGTTTCGACATGCGCCTGAAGATCCCGGCGCATGACGGGCAGATCCGCTTCATCGATTTCTACGCCACGTGCCACTGGAGCCGGGAAGATGTGAACCCCGGCCACTACGATTCGGGCTTTTCGCTGGTGGAGCCGCCGCTGGAGTACGCGGAGCTGGTCGAGGCGCTGCGCTACTACTTCAGCTTCCACCCCTTGGCCGCCTCTGCCTGATCGGGGTGGGGCCTCAGAAGACGCCGGCCTTCTTCCAGGCCAGGTAGCGGCTGACCAGTTCGGGGCCCAGTTCGGAAGGGCGGCAATCCAGGACCGGGACACCGTGGGCGGCCAGCCGCTCGTGCAGGCCGTTACGGGCGTTGAGGTAGCTCACCGTGCCGCAGTAGCCGAGGGCTTCCTCATAGCGCTGCACGGGCGTGTGGCGCAGGGTGTCGAGCACTTCCTCGCGCAGGCTGGCCACCAGCACCCGGTGCTGCCGGCCCAGGCGTTTCACCGCTGTCAGCAATTCCTCGTCGTCCTCATCGCGCAGGTTGGTCACCAGCACCACCAGGGCGCGGCGGCGCTGCTTGGCCAGCAGCGCGTCGATGGCGGTGGCGAAGTCGGCGGGGCGCTGGCTGCTTTCCAGGTCGTACACCGCGTTGAGCAGCACCGAGAGCTGCGCCTGGCCCTTGACCGGTGCCAGGTAGCGATCCGCGCCCGTGCCGGCGAAGGTCGACAGCCCCACCGCGTCGCCCTGGCGCAGGGCCACGTAGCTGAGCAGCAGGCTGGCGTTGAGGGCGTGGTCGAAGTGCGAGAGGTCGCCGTCCTGGCTGCGCATGCGGCGGCCGCAATCGAGCATGAAGACGATCTGCTGGTCGCGTTCGTCCTGGTACTCACGGGCGATCGGCATGCGCTTGCGGGCGGTGGCCTTCCAGTCGATCTGCCGCAGGGTGTCGCCGTCGCGGAATTCCCGCAGCTGGTGGAACTCCAGCCCCAGGCCACGGCGCGGGCGCTGGCGCACGCCGAGCTGGCTGATCCAGTCGTCCACCGCCATCAACTGAGCGCCGTAGAGGCGGGCGAAATCGGGGTAGACGCGGGTTTCGTCGCTCATCTCCAGACGCCGACGATGGCCCCAGAGCCCCAGCGGGCTGGGCAGCTCCAGCTCGCAGCGGGGGAAGACGAAGCGGCCGCGGGCCAGCGGGCGGACACGGTAGCCGAATTCGGTGGTGTTGCCGGGCTGCAGGTCGACTGCCTGGGGCAGGTGCTCGAACTCCATGCCTTCGGGTACGTGGTCGAACACCTTCAGTGCCAGTTCGCGAGCGTAGGGATGGTGCACGATCATGCGCACTTCGCCCCAGCGACCGAGGGACAGGTTGCCGTGCAACTGGCGCTCCAGCCGCGGCGAGGGCAACTGGCGGAGCCAGGTGGCGTCGAGGGCGGCGATGAAGCCAAGGGCGCCGAGCAGGCCCCACCAGATGAGGTGGAGCTGTGCCGGCGTACCGACCTTGAGGGCATCCAGGGTGCCGAGCACGATGCCGAGCGCCAGCAGGACGCCCAGCAGGGCCAGCAGGAGGCGCGATGGCTTCATAGGCGGGGCGCCGGCACCTGGTCGAGCAGTTGCTGGAGGACGTCGTCGACGGAGCGGCCTTCGATGTCCAGTTCGGGCGACAGGCGCACGCGGTGGCGCAGCACGGCCAGGGCGCAGGCCTTGACGTCGTCGGGGAGCACGAAGTCGCCACCGCGCAGCAGGGCGCGGGCACGGCCGCCACGCACCAGGGCGATGGAGGCGCGCGGGCCGGCACCCATGGCCAGGCCCGGCCAGCTACGGGTGGCGCGGGCCAGGCGCACGGCGTAGTCGAGCACCTGGTCGTCGATCGGCAGTTCGCTGGCGATGCGTTGCAGCGCCTGGACGTCCTTGGCCTGCAGCAGGGTGCGCAGGGGCGCCACTTCCAGCATGTCGGCACGGGCGGAGCGGGTCACCTGGCGCACCAGGGCGAGTTCTTCGCCGGCTTCGGGGTAGTCCATGCGCAGCTTGAGCATGAAGCGGTCCAGCTCGGCCTCGGGCAGGGGGTAGGTGCCTTCCTGCTCGATGGGGTTCTGGGTGGCCATCACCAGGAACGGCTGGGGCACGGCCAGGGCACGGCCTTCCAGGGTGACCTGGCGTTCCTGCATCACCTCCAGCAGGGCGGCCTGGGTCTTGGCGGGGGCGCGGTTGATTTCGTCCGCCAGCAGCAGGTTGGTGAACACCGGGCCCTTGCGCAGTTTGAACTGCTCGCTCTGCATGTCGTAGACGGCGTGGCCGGTGACGTCGCTGGGCATCAGGTCGGGGGTGAACTGGATACGCGAGAACTCACCGCCGAAGCAGCGGGCCAGGGCGCGCACCAGCAGGGTCTTGCCGAGGCCGGGCACGCCTTCCACCAGCACGTGGCCGCCGGCCAGCAGAGCGGTGAGCACGTCGTCGATGACCTGCACCTGGCCGACCACGGCCTTCTGCAGCTCCTGGCGCAGGGCCTGGGCGAGCTGGCTGGCGCGCTGGCGCTGGGAGCTGGCGGCAGTGGGCTGTGCGGGCGCCGGCTGCGGGGCAGGCGCCGGTGCGGCAGCAGCCGGTGCCGCTTGGGCGGGCTGGGGCGTGGCGGTGGCGTCCGAGGTCACGTCGGCGAGGTCCAGGTTGAGGCCTTCGGCTTCGTTGGTGATCGGCTGATCGGGCTTCTGTTCGCTCATAGGGCATTCCTGAGGCTTTGCAGGTGGGCGACCTGGCGGGTGAATTCGGAGGCGCTGAGGCGCTGCTTGGGCAGCGGCCGCATGGCCTGGCTGATGGCGCTGGGAGGCAGGCGGCTGAGGCGGCTGAGCACCTGCCACTGCTCGGCCACGCCGAGGCGTTCGAAACCGGGGTGACGACGACGGGCGCGGCGCAGGATGTCGCCCTGCAGGTGGCGCAGCAGTACCTGGTTGCCGCTGCGGCGCAGGAGGAAGTCGGCACTGGCGCGCAGGTGCTCTTCCAGTTGCCGGCGCGCCCGGTTCGCCGGGGCGATCTGCGGGCCCTGGCGCAGGCCGACGTGCCACAGGCCGAACAGGATCAGCAGGGCGAGGGCGGCCAGGGCTTCGGGGAAGTGGCGGCCGAGCAGGCTGGCCAGGTCGTCGCGGTCGGCGTTGTAGAGCAGCGTGGCGTGGGTGTCCTGGGTCAGGTACCAGAGCAGCCAGGCGTTGTCGTGGTCGGCGATGTTGTCGTTCTGCCAGATCCAGCTGTCGGTGAGCACGGTGACCAGGCCGTTGCCGTAGTTCAGTTGCAGCATGTGCGTGGCCTTGTCGCTGTTGGCCCAGGCGTGGGCGCGGTCCTCGCTGTCGTACAGGTGGAAGCGGGTGTCGAATTCGATGTAGGCCGGCGCGTCTTCGTTCTCCAGGTAGAGCTTGGTCAGCTCGGGGTAGGGCTCCTTGCTGTTCTCGCTGTCCGCTTCGGGCTGCTCGTCCGCGTCCTGTTCGTCGGCAGGGGCTTCGGCCTGCTGGGTCTCTTCGTCGATGCCTGCGTCGACGTCGGCGTCTTCGTTGCTGTCGGCCTCGCTGTCGGCGTCTTCGCTGTCCGTTGCCTGCTCGTCGTCCGCTGCGCTCTCGGACGCATCCTCGTCGACGTCGTCGAGTTCCTCGGCGTCGAACTGCTGGATGCCGAGGCGGTTGAGCAGCAGGTCATCGCTGGTGCCGGTTTCTTCGTCGTAGAGGGCTTCGGCGACGAACAGCAGGTGACCGCCCTTGCTGGCCCATTCCAGGACGCGGTCGGCCTGGGAGGGGGTCATGTTCGTGCGGCTGGCGATCAGCAGCAGGGTGTTGCCGGGGGCGGGCAGGGTGTCCAGCACGCTGAGGTTGTCGGCCCGGCTGGCTTCGATGCCCTGGCGCTTGAGGTAGTACTGGGCGGCCAGGTAATCGTCCTGACGGGCCTCGGGGGCTGCGCCCAGTTCGAGGGTCTCCTCGTAGGGCTCCAGGCGGCCGAGCAGGTAGATGGCGATGAGGCCGATGATCAGGAAGGCGAGGGCGCCAAGGATGAACTGGCCGCGACGGCTCATGCGCTGGCCCCCTGGGCGAACAGTCGGCGCCAGCCTTCACAGAGGCCGCGCTTGAGGGTTTCCGGCGGCATCTGGTGGCCGTAGGCGAGGTTCTGCCAGTGGCGGGTCAGTACCTGGGTGAAGCGCCCAAGATCGTCACGCTCCAGGGCTTGAACCAATTGCAGCACCTCGCCTTCGGTGTGGGAGCCCTTGAGGGGCAGGCGGAAGTCGTGCAACAGCCGGCTGAGCAGGGCACGGTAGAGCAGGCCGAGAGCTTCGCGGGGGTGTTCGCTCCAGAGGCGTTCGGCTTCGGCGGCGACATCGTCGGGCAGGCTTTCGGGCGCCACTTCCAGGCCGAACAGTTGGGTGGGGGTATCGCGGCGGATGCGGGCGGGCAGGCCGATCCGGTCGACGAAGGTGGAGAGCCATTCGCGGTAGCGCCAGACCAGCAGCAACACCAGGCTGATGACCAGGGTCCAGAGCAGGACCTCGATGACCTTGGCGAGGAAACCGAGGGATTTCCAGAAATCCCCCAGGGCCATGAGGCCGCGGATGAAGCCTTCGAGGGCGTCCTTGTCGTCCTGGCTCAGCTCTTCCTGCTTCTTCTCCGGCTTCTCATCCTCATGCAGGCGCCAGCGGGTGACCGTCTCGCGGTTGGTGAAGGGCGGGGCGTCGAGAATGGCCTTGATGTTGTCCCGGGAGGCGGTGCTGGTGAGGGGCTGGTTGAGCAGGCGGTCGGCCTCGGGGCCCATCGGGTCGATTTTCTCTTCCGGCTTGGCGGCGGCCTTGTCGCCGGCAGTGGCCGTGTCGGGCGCCGACTCGGCCGTGGTTTCCTCTGCGACGGCCGGGGCTGAAGGCAGGGTGAAGGCCAGGCCGACGCTCAGGCCCAGCAGCAGGGCATAGGCGACTCCGGTGAGACGCTGGCGCAGGCGGCGGAACACCAGTTCGATGTCCCAGGCTTCCAACTGGGTGCGGCGGTTCAGGTAGAGGGTGAAGCCGCAGGCGACGTAGACCGGCTCCCAGATCACCAGCACCAGGGCATAGAACAGGTTGGACAGGTGCTCGATCCAGACCCAGTCGCCATCCTGGGCTTGCAGCAGCTTCTGCCAGTCCATGTCGATGATCAGTTGCTGGGGCAGCATCAGGTAGAGAAGCGTGATGAAACCGGTGAACAGCGCCCACTCCAGGTGCATGCCGATGATGGTCAGCCAGGTGGCGCCGCCGGCATCGCGCTGACCCAGCACGGTGAGGCGCTGGCTACGGGCGGCGCCTGACAGCACTTCGAGCTGCATGACCGGCATGTCGAAACTGCGGGTGGGGCTGAAGCGGCGCCAGGTCAGGCTGGCGATGATCTGCCGCTTGGCCAGGGTCGGCCAGGCCTTGAGTGCTTCGCGCAGGGTCGGGGTGTCGCCGAACAGGGCGCGGGAAAGGATGTACAGCGGCAGGCGTTCGAATAGCGGCTTTAGCCACCAGAAGGCGATGAAGGCCCAGGTGGAGTACTTCCACAGCAGCAGGCTGATGACGATGAACACCGGCAGGGTGGTCAGCGCCCAACTGGCCATCAGCAGGCCGGCGTGGCGACGGGCCAGCAGGACGCCCAGGTCCATGGCCTCCCAGGCGCTGCGTGGGCGGATGGCGACGGAGGCGTCAGTCAGGCGCATGGCTACCCCGTCCGACGAAGGTGAAATAGCAGCCCACCAGCAGCCACAGGCTGCTGCCGACGACGTACTTCACCAGGGGTGTGGCAAAGGTCATGGAGGACCAGTAGGCCTCGATGAAGGCAGCGATCAGCAACATCAGGATCACCCCGGCCACCAGACGCACGCTGCGGGCGCCGGCCAGGCGCAGGGATTCGGCACGGGTATGGCGACCAGGGGCCAGCAGGGACCAGCCGAGCTGTAACCCGGCGGCGCCGGCGAAGGTGATGGCGGTGAGCTCGAAGGCACCGTGGCCGATGACGAAGGACCAGAAGGTTTCGCCGTAGCCGGCCTGGGTCAGGTGGCCGGCGATGGCGCCGATCATCAGGCCGTTGAAGAGGATGAAGAACAGGCTGCCGACCCCGAAGAGCAGGCCACCGGCGTAGGTCTGAAAGCCGATGCCGATGTTGTTCATGATGTAGTGGCCGAACATCATCCAGTCGTCGCTGGCGTCGCGCTTGCTGGCGCCGATGCGGTGGGCGTCCGGCTCGTACATCGAATCCATCTCGCTGACCTGTTCCGGCGAGACGACGCTGTAGACCAGGTCGGGGAAGCAGTAGACCAGCACGCCCATGAGAATGAGGGTGCCGTAGAACAGCAGGCTGGAAACGGCGATGCTGCGCCACTGTTCGCGCACCAGGCGCGGGAAGCCGCCGAGGATGAAGCCGAGGATCTGCGCACCCAGGTGGCTGCGGTGGCGGTAGAACTGCTGGTGGCCGCGCATGGCCAGGTGCTGCAGCTGGTCGATCAGGTGGCTGCTGTAGCCGCGCTCCTGGGCGAGGGAGAGCTGCTGGCAGAGGTGGCGGTACTCCGCGGCGAAGGTTTCGCAGTTGGCGGGGTCGGCCTTGCCGCGTTCCAGGGCGTCGAGCTGGGCGGCGAAGCGGTTCCAGCCGGCCTGGTGGCGGTGTTCGAAGAGGCTCTGTTTCATGGGCTTCCCAGTAGGCCGCGGGCAATGCCGTTGAGTGTGGCTTCGGCCTGTTCGGGTGGTGTTTCCAGGGGCGCGGCGAGGATGCCGGCCAGCTCGGCACGGCGGCCGGTGGAGAGGCCGGCCTGGCGCTCGGCGAAGCCGAGGATGGCGCGCTGCTCCTCCAGGCTCAGGGGCACCGGCGAGCGCAGGGGCGTGGCCTCGGGCAGGTTCGGGCGGCTGGCCTTCTCTTCGCGGTAGACCACCAGGGTCCCGGCGGCGATGTCGCCCAGGCGCTTGAAGGCCGGGTTGAGCAGGCTGCTGATCAGCCCGAGGGTGTAGCCGAAGGGCAGCAGGTCGACGAAGCGCAGCAGGTTGCGCACCAGGGAGGAGGCCCAGCCCACCGGGGTGCCGTCGTCATGCACCACGCGCAGGCCCATCACCTGCTTGCCGGGGGAACGCCCCTGGTTGAGCACCTCGAACAGCACCATGTACCACCAGTTGACCAGGAACAGCAGGATCATCCCCAGGCCGATGCCGAACTGGCCGAGCAGGGCAAGGACCACGAACATCACCAGGAGGATGCCGCCACGGATCAGCAGGTCAATGAAGAACGCCAGGGCGCGTGGCAGGAGGCTGGCGGGGCGCAGCAGCAGGTCGATGCCCTCGGGCGTCTCGACGCGGTAGCGGGTGTCCAGCGGAGCGGTCAGACCCTGCTCATTTCCGTATGGGCTGTTGTTGCCGGTCGTAGAAGACATGGTCCGACTGCGTGGAGGGGGTGGCCGATGCTAGCGAGCAACGGGGGGGTGAGGCAACCGATCCGCTCAGGCGGACCGGTCCGGGCTCCGCGAATTACTGGGGGAACTGCTGGATGCCGAAGATGCGCTGGTACAGCAGGGCCACCACCACAAAGCACATGGGCAGCGTCCAGACCAGGCCGACGAACAGCGGCAGGGCGCTGAGCATGACGATCAGGCCGAGCAGGGCGAACAGGCCGAAGCACTTGAACCAGCGTTGGCTGATGGCACGCCGCGACGCTTCCATCGCCTGCCAGGGCGAGAGGCCGCGTTCTACCATCAACGGCATGGCCAAAGCGTAGGCGATGCTGAGGTAGATGCCGGGAATGACCAGCAGCAGGAAGCCCAGGTAGACCATCAGCGGGAGCAGCAGGCTGAGGATGGCCAGGGGGACGAACTTGCCGGTGTGAGCGAAGACTTCGTTGAAGTTCAGCGGCTGGCCGGTCACCTGGCGCATGGCAAGCATATAAAGGCCGGCCATCACCGGTGCGGCGCAGGCACCAGCGATGATGCCGATGACCAACTGGCCGATCATCAGCAGCATGCCATCGCTTGCAACGAGCAGCCCCAGCACCAGGCCGAGGATGAAGCTGACGAGCTGGCTGACCACCGAGTAGACCAGAAGGCCGCCGATGATCATGCCTTTCAGGCCCTGGATGCGTTGCCAGCCCTCGCTGATGAGCTCGCCGATGCGGAAGTCATAGCCGCGCGCCAGGGCTTCTTCGATGCTCGGTACATCGACAGCCGGCGGACGCTCCACCAGCTCGCTGCGCGGTGCGGAGTAGGGGTTCTGCTGGATCTCGCTCATGACGCTTCCCTGTGCCTTGGGCCTGGTTGTGGATGGTGGGGGAGTTTCTGGAGTTGCCCGGGCAATTGCAATCGGCTGCTTCACGATTTGGCGATTTGCATGGAAAGGGGGCTGTTAGACTCCTCGCCCATTGCATCCCAGCGCCCGGATTCAAGGAGGCGGCGTGACCCCCAGCATCTTCTGGTACGACTACGAGACCACCGGCATCAACCCGCGTTGCGACCGCGCCATCCAGGTGGCCGGCATCCGCACCGATGAGGCCCTGAACGAAGTCGGCGAGCCGGTGAACCTGTATTGCCGCATCAGCGACGACATCCTGCCTCACCCGGCGGCCTGCCTGGTGACCGGCATCCTGCCGTCGACCCTGCAGGACAAGGGCCTGGACGAGGCGGCCTTCATCCACCAGGTACATGCCGAGTTGTCACGCCCGGGCACTTGCGGCGCGGGCTACAACACCCTGCGCTTCGACGACGAGGTGACCCGCTACAGCTTCTATCGCAACTTCATCGATCCCTACGCCCGGGAATGGCAGGGCGGCAACAGCCGCTGGGACCTGATCGACACCCTGCGCACGGCCTATGCCCTGCGACCGGAAGGCCTCCAGTGGCCCACCGAGGAGGGGCGGGTGACCCTGCGCCTGGAACGCTTGACCGCCGCCAACGGCATCGATCATGGCCAGGCCCACGATGCGCTGTCCGACGTGCGTGCCACCATCGGCATGGCCCGCCGGGTGCGCGAAGCCCAGCCCAGGCTGTACGACTACCTGTTCCAGTTGCGCAGCAAGCACAAGGTGATGGAGCAGATCCGCCTGATGCAGCCGCTGGTCCACGTATCGGGCCGCTACTCGGCGGAACGTCATTTCCTCGCAGTGGTGCTGCCGTTGGCGTGGCACCCGCGCAACCGCAACGCCCTGATCGTCTGCGACCTGCAGGTGGAGGTGTCGCCTCTGCTGGAGCTGGATGCCGAGACCTTGCGCGCGCGCCTCTATACCCGGCGGGATGCCCTGGCTGAAGGCGAGTTGCCGGTCCCGCTGAAGCTGCTGCACATCAACAAGTGCCCCGTGGTGGCCCCGCTTTCCGTATTAAGGCCTGCGGACCGGGAGCGGATTGGCGTCGACCTGTCTGCCTGTCAGGCCAAGGCCGATGAACTGGCACGGCAACAGGCGAACTGGCAGGACAAGTTGGCAGCGGTTTATGCCGAAGAGTCCTTTGCCGGCAGCGAAGATCCTGAGCAGCAACTTTATGACGGCTTCCTCGGGGATCGTGATCGTCGACTGTGCGAACAGGTGCGTAATGCCGACCCGCAACGACTGGCGCGAGAAGTATGGCCATTCGATGATTCGCGCTTGCCGGAATTGCTGTTCCGTTACCGGGCACGAAACTTCCCGGAAACTTTGAGTGCCGAGGAGACGTCGCGCTGGCAGGAGTTCTGTCGGAATCGGCTTATGCATCCCAATTACGGGGCACCCAATACCCTGGCGGCATTCACCGAGGCGCTGCTGGAGTTACGGGCAACTGCGTCACCCGCGCAATTGGCGATTCTCGATGCCTGGAATGCCCACGCCGAAGTAGTGCGCCAGCGATATACGCTGTAGTCCCGCTTTGAATAGGCAATAAAAAACGCCAGCATCCGCTGGCGTTTTTGATGGAGCTGACTGAATCAACCCAGCAGGGTGGCCCAGCTTTCAACGGTCTCGGCGCCCCACTTGGCTTTCCACTCTTTCAGGGTCTTGTGGTTGCCGCCTTTGGTTTCGATGACTTCGCCGGTGTTCGGGTTCTTGTACTGCTTGACCTTGCGGGCACGCTTGACGCCGGTGGCCGGCCTGGCAGCGCGCGGTTGCCTGGCGGTTTTGGCTTCGGGATCGAGCAGGGCAATGATATCGCGCAGGGACTTCTGGTATTCGCCCATCAGGGTGCGGAGTTTGCCTTCGAATTCCAGTTCTTTCTGCAGCTTGTCGTCCTGGGACAGATTCTTCAGGCGCTCCTGGAGTTCTTTGATGGCTTCTTCAGTGGCGCGGTATTCATTGATCAGCGACATGTCGGTGTCCCTTGGTGAATTAGGGGTGAATGATGTGGAAGGGATAATAGTCAGGACACTAAACCAAGTAAACATGTCAGGAAAGTATCGGCCGAATATTTTTTACCAATGAATGCAGGCGGGCCTGTTAGTTGTTCGCACGTAACTGGCATGAACAACTCCCCCGCGAATTGAAGACCCGCGTGCTAATACCCATGCCCCTGGCAGGGGCACGCGGGACGTCGGATGAAGTGTTCGGGCCTGCTGAAGTTTTCACCGCGTGCCGCTAGAATGGCCGCCTTTGCGAAGTATCTGGAGTTTCCCATGCGCACATTTCGTCTGGTGATTGCCTGCCCGGACGGCGTCGGCATTGTCGCCAAGGTGAGTAATTTTCTGGCCACCTATAACGGTTGGATTACCGAGGCAAGTCATCACTCCGACAACCAGAGCGGTTGGTTCTTCATGCGGCATGAAATCCGCGCCGACTCGCTGCCGTTCGACCTGGACGGTTTCCGCCAGGCTTTCGCGCCGATTGCCCGGGAGTTCTCCATGTCCTGGCGAATCACCGATTCAGCGGTGAAGAAGCGCGTGGTGCTGATGGCCAGCCGTGAGTCCCACTGCCTG
Organism: Pseudomonas sp. 1D4; assembly: GCF_001728925.1. NCBI lineage: Bacteria > Pseudomonadati > Pseudomonadota > Gammaproteobacteria > Pseudomonadales > Pseudomonadaceae > Pseudomonas > Pseudomonas sp. 1D4. The sequence goes on along the minus strand of NZ_LXJQ01000002.1, from coordinate 8,768 downwards.
GCCGACCTGCTGCACCGCTGGCACAGTGGCGAGCTGGATTGCGAGATTCCCTGTGTCATCGCCAACCACAACGACCTGCGCAGCATGGTCGAATGGCACGGCATCCCCTACTTCCACGTACCGGTGGACCCGAAGGACAAGGCCCCGGCCTTCGCCGAGGTGTCCCGCCTGGTCGACGCACACAATGCCGACACCGTGGTGCTGGCGCGCTACATGCAGATCCTCCCGCCGGACCTGTGCCAGCGCTACGCCCACCAGGTGATCAACATCCACCACAGCTTCCTGCCCTCCTTCGTGGGTGCCAAGCCTTACCACCAGGCCTCGCTGCGCGGCGTGAAGCTGATCGGCGCCACCTGCCACTACGTCACCGAGGAGCTGGACGCCGGCCCAATCATCGAACAGGACGTGGTGCGCATCAGCCACCGCGACGACATCGAGGACCTGGTCCGCCTCGGCAAGGACGTGGAGAAGCTGGTGCTGGCCCGTGGCTTGCGCTACCACTTGGAAGACCGCGTGCTTGTGCACGACAACAAGACCGTGGTCTTCGACTGACCCCGAGATTTCGATACAAGGAACGATCCCATGCTCAAGTCCGTCCAGGTTCGTGACTACATGACCCACCATCAGGTGACCTTTAGGCCGGAGACCGACCTGTTCCTGGCCATCGAGCGTCTGCTGGAGCACCGCCTGAGCGGTGCTCCGGTGGTGGACGCCCAGGGCCACCTGCTGGGGATGCTGTCCGAATCCGATTGCCTGCGCGGCATCCTCTCCGGTGCCTACTACGACGCCGTGGGCGGCGTGGTAGGCGGATGCATGCAGTCGCAGCTGGACAGCGTGTCTCCCGAGGAGGATGTGGTCGACGTCTGCCAGCGCCTGTTGCGTGAGCAGCGCGAGGCCTTCCCGGTGGTGGAGCAGGGCGTGCTGGTGGGCGTACTCAGCCGCCGTGATGCCCTGCGGGCGATCAAGGCTTTTGCCCAGCACGACGGCAGCCGTCTGGCCTAGGAAGCTCCGCATGTCCGATCCCCTCGAACGCGCCACCTCCAAGGCTCCGCCCACCCTCGGCGAGGGGTGTGTGCGGCGTTATGACCCCGAGGCGCTGGACGAGGAGGACGGCACCGACTTCCCGGATGCCGAAGCCCTGTGGAAGCAGATCCAGGACGAAGCGGAAGACACGAAAAAGGCGCCTTGAGGCGCCTTTTTCGTACCCGGACGGTTCAGATGCGGAAGCTGTCCACCAGTTGCTTCAGGCGGGCGGCCTGTTGCTCCAGGTCCGCGCAGGCCCGCAGGGTCGCCTGCAGGTTCTCCACGCCTTCCTGGTTGAGCATGTTGATCTCGTTGATGTCCACGTTGAGGGATTCCACCACCGAGGTCTGCTCTTCCGTCGCGGTCGCCACCGACTGGTTCATGCCGTCGATCTCGCCGATGCGCTGGGTCACGCTGGAGAGGCGCTCGCCGGCCTGGTTGGCGATGGTCACGCTCTCCTCGCTGTAGCGCTGGCTCTCGGTCATGGTGTTGACCGCCTCGCGGGCGCCCACCTGCAACTCCTCGATCATCTTCTGGATCTCCTGGGCCGACTCCTGGGTGCGGTGGGCCAGGTTGCGCACCTCGTCGGCCACCACCGCAAAGCCACGCCCGGCTTCGCCTGCGCGGGCGGCCTCGATGGCCGCGTTGAGCGCCAGCAGGTTGGTCTGCTCGGAGATGCCCTTGATCACCTCCAGGATCTGCCCGATGTTCACCGTCTTGGCGTTGAGGGCCTCGATGTTGGCGCAGGAGGTGCTGATCTTCGCCGACAGGTCGCTCATGGCCTTGATGGTCTGCTCCACCACCTGGCGACCGTCTTCCGACTGATCCTTGGCATTGGAGGCCTGGTGGGAAGCGTCCGCTGCGTTGCGGGCGATCTCCTGGGCCGCCGCGCCCAGCTCATTGATGGCCGCCGCCACGCTGTTGGTGCGCTGCGCCTGCTCGTCGGAGTTGCTCATGGAGGAGTTGGAGGCGTTCAGCACCAGTTGGGCGACCTCGTTGACCTGGCGCGTGGTGGCCGAGACCTCGCGGATCGAGCCGTGGATACGCTCGACGAACTGGTTGAACGCCTGGGCCATTTCGCCGAACTCGTCCTGGGAGTGCACCTCCAGCCGGCGGGTCAGGTCACCCTCGCCCTGGGCGATGTCGCGCATGGCGCGGCCCATGAGCAGCAGCGGTTGCATCAGGAAGCGGATCAGCATGCCCAGCAGGATGATGATGATCACCACCGCGATCACCATGACGATGATGGCCGAGGTGCGGAACTCGTTGAGCATCGAGAAGGCCTGGGCCTTGTCGATGGACAGGCCGATGTACCACTTCACCGTCGGCAGGCCCTTGATGGGGGCGAAGGTGAGGATGCGGGCCTTGCCGTCCAGCTCCGTCTCGGTGAAGTCGGTGCTGATGCGTGGCGTATTGGTCGGGTAGACCTCCGTCAGCTTCTTCATCACCAGGTCCTTGTTGGGGTGGACCAGAATGGTGCCGTCCTCGCTTACCAGGAAGGCGTAGCCCATGCCCTGGAAGTCCAGCGAATTGACGATCTGCTGCAGGGTTTCCAGGCTCAGGTCGCCGCCTACCACGCCCTGGCCGGGCGCCGGCGTGGCGATGGTCATGATCAGCGCCTTGGTCGCCGCGTCGATGTAGGGCTCGGTCAGGGTGGTCGAGCCGGCGGCCACGGCGTCCTTGTACCAGGGGCGCACGCGGGGGTCGTAATCGGCCGGCATCTCTTCGTCCGGGCGCATGGTGAAGGCGCCGTCCTGAGTGCCCAGGTAGGTGAAGGCGAAGGTGGAGGTCAGCGCCTTCTGCTCCAGCAGCTTGGCCACCGCATCCGGCTCGGGGTGCTGGGCAATGTTCTGCGCCAGGTTTTCCACCATCAGAATCCGGCCGGAGAGCCAGTTCTGGATATTGCCGGCGGTGACGTTACCCATTTCCTTCAGGTAACTCTCCAGGTCTTCCCGGATCGTATTCCGTTGCAGGTAGTCGTTGTACAGAGTGAACAGCGAGAACGCCGCGATCACCACCAGCGAGGCGGCGAGCAGGATCTTGTGGCTGAACTTCATATTCTTGGTCATGGCTTCGTGCGTCCGGTTGGGGCGGATACCTGATACGTCGGGTACGCGGCTTCTGGTGGCTGCGTCCCTCAGTGTGTCGGTCATTACCCATTAAAGCTTGAGGCTGGCGAAATGCCTGTATGTCGGAGCTTTCCACAGGCATTCAGCGACGCCCCGGCCGGCGAGCAGGCATGAAAAAGGCGCCCGCAGGCGCCTTTCTCGATGAAGCAGATGACTCAGACGAACAGCGTGGTCGCCAGCCAGAACATACCGGCGGAGAGCGCCATCGAGGTGGGCAGGGTCAGTACCCAGGCCATCAGGATGGTGCGCACCGTGCCACCCTGCAGGCCGCTCTTGTTGGCGACCATGGTGCCGGCCACGCCGGAAGACAGCACGTGGGTGGTGGAGACCGGCAGGCTGTAGAGGTTGGCCATGCCGATGGCTGCAGCGGCGGTGATCTGCGCACTCATGCCCTGGGCGTAGGTCATGCCCTGCTTGCCGATCTTCTCGCCCACGGTCAGCACCACGCGCTTCCAGCCGACCATGGTGCCGATGCCCAGGGCCAGGGCCACCGCGATGATCACCCAGAAGGGGGCGTACTCGGTGGTGGCGGTCAGGTCCTTGCGCAGCTTGTCGAGGTCGGCCTTTTCACGGGCCGGCAGGCCGGACAGCTTGCCCACCTTCTTCGCCGTGTCGTCCAGGCAGAGCAGGTAGCGGCGGGTCTCGACGCGCTTCTCCTCGCTCATGTCGGCGTAGCTGCGCACGCCCTTCAGGTTGCCCAGCAGGCCGGCGATGGTCGCTTCGGTCTGCTTCGGATCGCAACGGAACGCTTGCGGCATCTCGCTGCCGTTGCTTTTGCCCAGGGCCAGCATCTCGCCGAGGGTGTCGGTGTGACGCTGGTAGAACTGGCTCAGGTGGGTCGCAGCGTCGCGGGTGCGCTCGATCTGGTAGGTGGTGCTGTTCAGGTCCAGCACGAACTTGGCCGGAACGATGCCGATCAGCACCAGCATGATCAGGCCGATGCCTTTCTGGCCGTCGTTGGAGCCATGCACGAAGCTCACCGCCATGGCCGAGAGCACCAGCACCAGGCGGTTCCAGAACGGCGGATGCTTCTTGTCGTCCAGCTCCTTACGGGTTTCCGGCGTCTTGTGCATCTTCGACAGCGGATACAGCCACTTCAGGCTCAGCAGCACCAGGGCTGCGACCATGAAGCCGGCAGCCGGAGAGAAGATCAGCGACAGGCCGATGTCGATGGCCTTGCCCCAGTTCACGCCCTCGCCCAGGGGCAGGTCGGTGAGCATCGCGTTGGCCAGGCCGACGCCGAGGATGGAACCGATCAGGGTGTGGGAGCTGGACGCCGGGATACCGAAGTACCAGGTGCCCAGGTTCCAGGTGATGGCCGCCGCCAGCAGCGAGAACACCATGGCCAGCCCGTGGCCGGTGTTGACGTTGATGAGCAGCTCCACCGGCAGCAGGTGCACGATGGCGTAGGCCACGCCAACGCCACCCAGCAGCACGCCGAGGAAGTTGAAGATGCCGGAGAGGACCACCGCCCGGTAGGGCGACATGGCTTTGGTGTAGATGACCGTGGCCACCGCATTGGCGGTGTCATGGAAACCGTTGATGAACTCGAAGGACAGGACGAATGCCAGGGCGAGCACCAGGCTCAGCACCAGCCAGGCATCAAGCCCGCTGAAGAGATCGAACATGAAGGTTTTATGACGGCTGGTTAGGGGGCGCGGATTATGCCAGAAAACCGCTTCCCGCCCAGCTCCGGACCGCTGATTGGTCGTATCGTTCCGTGCGTCATGGCAGCGCAGCCCTAGAAACGAGGGCTGCGCAGGCTTTGTTTAAAAATCGTTTCAGTCCGATTGCTTGAGCTCTTTTTCCATCTTCTGGAGCTCGCGCTCGAAAGCCTGGTCCAGGTAGTTGGGGCGTTTGCGCCAGGGCTTGCGTTCGGGGTCCGGCTGGGCGGCGTAGGTGGTGACTTCCCCGCCGTATACATCCTTGTAACGTTTCTCCTGGCGCTCGAGTTCGGCGCGCAGTTCGTCTTTCGTCACGTAGTGATCCGCTTGTGTGCTGTTGAAATGGTCTTGATCCAAGTTCCGGCGATGAAGGGGCGAGTACCCTTTGCAACTTTCGCCAGAAGAGGGAGTGTGCGTGCCATGCACAATCCCGATGCAACCTTGAGGTTGTCTTCGGTGCCTGCCCAGGCCGCATGGTGTCTGCGTTACAGCGAGGTCGCAATGCATTCGGGGAGGCTGGCGAAGTATATAGGCAAACTTGTCGAAAGCTCCAGACTCATGTGAGTAGTTCATGCACTGTCAGGTGTAGGACATGCTGCCGGTGTTATTCAAACGCTGCCGCACATCGCTGCCATGGCAACTGCGTAGTGACGGCGTATCGAACCTGAAAAATAGAGCGCACAACGGCCGCCCAAGTTCAGGTCAATGAACAAGGCGACCGTTTTGCGCGGGGAGTTGCGCTTAAAGCGACTTGATGATGCGCCCGAGGGTTTCCACCGCCTGCTCGCTGCGGGGCGTCCAGGGATGGCCGTAGTTGAGGCGGGCGCAATGCCCGTAGCTGCGGGTCGCCGAGAAGATCGGCCCCGGCGCGATGCTGATGCCCTGGGCCAGGGCCAACTGGAACAAGCGCAGCGCATCCACCTGGCGGGGGAATTCCAGCCAGAGGAAGTAACCACCGTCGGGCCGGCTGACCCCCGTCTGCTCCGGCAGGTGCCGGGCCACCGCCGCCAGCATCGCGTTCTGCTGGCTCTCCAGCGCATAGCGCAGGCGCCGCAGGTGGCGGTCGTAGCCGCCGTGCTGCAGGTAGTCGGCAATGGCCGCCTGGGCCGGCACCGAAGCGGAGATGCTGGTCATCAGCTTCAGCCGCTCGATCTCCCCGGCATAGCGCCCACCCGCCACCCAGCCGACCCGGTAGCCCGGTGCCAGGCTCTTGGAGAACGAACTGCAGTGCATCACCAGCCCTTCACTGTCGAAGGCCTTCACCGGCTTGGGCGCGTGCTGGCCGAAGTACAGCTCGGCGTACACGTCGTCCTCGATCATCGGCACATGGTAGCGGGCCAGCAGCCCCGCCAGGTGCTTCTTGCGTTCCTCGGTCAGGCTCGCCCCGAGCGGATTGTGGAAGTTGCTCATGAACCAGCAGGCCTTGATCGGCAGGCTCGCCAGGCTGCGCTCCAGCACCTCCAGGTCGATGCCCTCGCGCGGGTGCACCGGGATTTCCACCGCCTTCAGCTTGAGCCGCTCCAGCACCTGCAGGCTCGCGTAGAACGCCGGTGACTCGATGGCCACCAGGTCGCCCGGCCGGGTCACCACCTGCAGGCAGAGGTTCAGCGCCTCCAGCGCGCCGTTGGTGATCACCAGCTCCTCGATGGGCAGCGGCAGCCCGCCGACCATGTAGCGCAGGGCGATCTGCCGGCGCAGGCCGTGGTTGCCCGGCGTCATGTCGGCCACGGTGGAGCGCGGGTCCATGTCGCGCACCGCATGGGCCATGGAGCGCGCCAGGCGTTGCAGGGGGAACAGGTCCGGGCTGGGGAAGGCCGAGCCGAAGGGCACCGTGTCCGGGTCACGGATCGAACTGAGCACCGAGAACACCAGCTCGCTCACGTCCACCTCGGTGGTGGCCGCCTCGCGGCTGCTCACCTGGGGCTCCTGCAGCGGACGCTTGACGTGCTGGCAGACGAAGTAGCCGGAGCGTGCGCGGGCCATGATCAGCCCGCGGCTCTCCAGCAGGTAGTACGCCTGGAACACCGTGGAGGCACTGACCCCGTAGGTGCGGCTGGCATGCCGCACCGAGGGCACCTTCTGGCCCGGCGCCAGGACGCCGGTGCGGATCAGTTCGGCGATCTCGTCCGCGAATTTCTCGTAGCGCTTCATCTTGTCCTGGGGAAGGTGGGCCGGGGAGGCCCACTCTAAGCGCTGCGTGCGGCTACCGCCACGGCCGTGCTCCATGGCTCAGCGCCTCGGGCTGACGAAGGTGCTGCTGGCGCTGGCCTGGGCATCGCCCTCCACCGCGCGGATGCGGAACACCAGCTCGCGGGGGCCGCTGCGGCCATCGTCGTCCACCAGGGCCACCGACACCGGCAGATCGAGGATCTCCCCGGCTTCCACCCTGATCAGCGCCGGCGCCTCCAGCTCCAGGCCCTCGCCCTCGGCCAGCTCCAGGCGGTAGCGCAGGTCCTGCTGGGTCTTGTTGATCAGCTTCAGGTTGTAGATGTTCTCGATCTGCCCGGCCGCGTTCTCGCGGAACATGCCCCGGTCCTTGATCACATCCAGCGACACCTCCGAGCGCGTCGCCAGCAACCAGGCGAAGGCCCCGATCATGATCACCAGCGCAGCGGCGTAACCCACCAGGCGCGGGCGCAGCAGGTGCGTGGTGCCGCCTTCCAGCTCGCGTTCCGAGCTGTAGCGCACCAGGCCCTTGGCGTAGCCCATCTTCTCCATCACCGAATCGCAGGCGTCCACGCAGGCCGCACAGCCGATGCAGGCGATCTGCAGGCCATCGCGGATGTCGATGCCGGTCGGGCACACCTGCACACACAGCGTGCAGTCGATGCAATCGCCCAGGCCCTGGCTCTTCGGGTCCACCCCCTTCTTGCGCGCCCCGCGCGACTCGCCCCGGGCGGTGTCGTAGGAGATCACCAGGGTGTCCTTGTCGAACATCACGCTCTGAAAGCGCGAATAGGGGCACATGTGGATGCACACCTGCTCACGCATCCAGCCGGCATTGATGTAGGTGGCCGCGGTGAAGAACACCACCCAGAACAGCGCCACCCCGCCGGCTTCCAGCGTCAGCAGGTTCATCGCCAGCTCGCGCACCGGCGTGAAGTAGCCAACGAAGGTCACCGCCGTGGCCAGGCTGATGGCCAGCCACAGACCGTGCTTGGCCACGTTGCGCGCCACCTTCTCCGCACCCCAGGGCGCGGCGGCTAGCTTGATGCGCTGGTTGCGGTCACCCTGGGTGCGCTGCTCCACCCACATGAACATCCAGGTCCAGACGCTCTGCGGACAGGTGTAGCCGCACCACACCCGGCCGGCGAACACCGTGATGAAGAACAGCCCGAAGGCACAGATGATCAGCAACCCCGACAGCAGGATGAAGTCCTGCGGCCAGAAGGTCGCACCGAAGATGTAGAACTTGCTGTCCTCCAGACTCCAGAGCACGGCCTGGCGGCCGTCCCAGTCGAGCCAGAGGGTGCCGAAGAACAACAAGCACAACAGCCCCGCGCCCAACCGGCGCAGGTTGCGGAAACGCCCGGTGAAGCTGCGGGTGTGGATCGGTGCACTGGAGGCATACAGGGACGTGGCAGCGGGGCGACTCGTTGGGTCGACCTCTACCTGCCGGACGGGGATGGTCTCGCTCATGATTCAGGCCTTTTGGGCTATGACGGCGAGGCGGACTATAGGGAGGCGCTGATACCGGAAACAGATTCAGGTAATCAGGCAAAAACCATATCAGATGACCCCGCAGCACCCCCTGGCCCTTGAAACCCGTGGTGCCTGGCCACGCGGGCGAAGGCCCTGCATGGATCGCGGCAATAGGTCGCAGTGCAGATGATCGGACGGCGCGCCTCACGCACAGACGCTCCACCGCAGGCACCCCGTGGGAGCGAATTCATTCGCGAAAGCCCCCCGCACGCCCCCCCCCCCGGCATACACCTGTGGGGGCGATTTCAAT